>NZ_JSFF01000020.1:0-27369 GCF_000773485.1 Shewanella sp. ECSMB14101
TTTATATCAAAGTTATCAGGGGATTCCTCAGAGCAGAGCCTACAAATCCAAGCCAAAATTCTGAATACTGACACCTAAAACTTACCAACAACGTCAAATCGAAGAGATGGAAACCGGGTGTAGATACACCGGTGAGCTTCCGAAACAAGGATGTTTCGGCAGAGCCTACATGGAGTGTATTCACGGCGTCTCACAGGCGTATCTGCATATGAGGTCGTTCATTCACATCCCTGTGATCACGACATTGGTGCATCCATGCACTGCACCTGCCGCAGGCAATTCAAATACAATAAGGCTCAATGTTAGCACCAGCTAGGGATTGTCCATTACGGCTACGGCAACCAACAAAGAAACTTCTTAACTTGTTTTCCAACAAGCTAGCTTGCGATCCGCAACCTCGCCACAACACCACTTTATTGCTATATTAGCGGCCATTATCTAAGACAGGCTGTGCCACAGGCGCGGCCAGATCCACCTCCACCATAAAGGGCATTCAATGAAAATTGGTATTATCGGCGCCATGGAGCCAGAAGTCGCTCATCTTATCGCGTCTATGACAGACACTCAGACCCAAACCATCGCCGGCATAGAGTTTGTTGCTGGACAGCTTGAGGGCAAAGAGGTGATCGTCACCCGCTCTGGCATAGGTAAGGTCACCGCCAGTGTCGCCACTACCCTGCTGATTGAGAAATATGCCCCAGATTACGTGATCAACACAGGTTCTGCTGGCGGCTTCGTCGACAGTCTGGCCATCGGCGATATCGTTATCTCCTCAGAGGTACGTCACCATGACGTGGATGTCACCGCCTTTGGCTATGAAATTGGCCAGATGGCGCAGCAACCCGCCGCCTTTATTCCCGACGCCAAGCTGGTTGATGCCGCTAAGCAAGCCGTGGCAAGCCTGGGCGAGGTGAAGGCAATTGAAGGCCTTATCTGCACCGGCGACAGCTTTATCTGCGATCCTGAGCGCACTAAGGTGATGCTGAAAAACTTCCCCACCATGGCTGCTTGTGAGATGGAAGGCGCCGCGATTGCTCAAGTTTGTCACCAGTTCAAGGTGCCATTTGTTGTGATCCGCTCACTGTCAGACAACGCCAACAACGACTCACCGGTCGACTTTGACAGCTATCTGGTCAAGGCGGGTCATCACTCGGCGCTGATGGTGATCGCCCTGCTAAAACAGCTTTAAGCATCACGCCTTAAGGCTGACACCGCAAGATGCAGGATCTTATTCAGCAGTTACTGACGGACAGTCCCTTCTACCAAGGGGCTGCCATCTTGTTGGTGGCAATCGTGATGGCGCTACTTGCGCCGCTTCCCCGGGAATACCAGGCCTTCTCCTGGTTTTCTCACCTGGCCAAAAGCCTGTCGGCCAAGGTAGCTCGGAGCGATCGCGATGCGGGTCAGCAGCGACTGGCGGGCAGCCTCTCTATACTGCTATTAGTTGTGCCCTTCTGGCTGATCTTAAGCTTTCTGCTGGAGCTTGCTGCTTTTCCCTGGTTCTTCGAGTGCGTGTTTCTTTATCTCTGTCTGTGCGATGAGCAGTTTCATAAGGTGGCCGAAGAAACCGCTCTGGCGCTCAGCCGTCAGGATAAACAGCAAGCACGCCAGCTGCTGAGTCACTGGGTTTATCGTGACACCCGCGAGCTTTCCGAGGTAGGACTCTGTAAGGCAGTTATCGAAAAACTGCTTACCACTTCCATCTATGGCACGGTCGCCACCATACTCTTTTTCGCCATCGGCGGCGCGCCTTTAGTCCTGGGGGCAAGGATGATCAAACAGCTGGAGTACACCTGGCCGGCGCTCAACCCTGAGTATCGTGAGTTTGGCCGCCCGGCCTATCTGCTGAGCTCTCTAATCTATTGGCTGCCCACTCAGGCCTGGAACTTCACCTTGGCCATCCAGGGAGGCCCTGGCGCCCTGATGCAGCTGTTAAGGCCACCTAAGAGCCCACAGCCGGTCAACAATTACCTGCCTACCTGCGCCTTGACGGCTAAGGTGCTCAATACAGAGCTTGGCGGCCCACAAAAGTTTGCCGGTCAAAAGGTGGCGCTTATGCGCATAGGTACAGGTCCCAAGCCGACCCTCCACACCATCAGCGCCGCCCTAAAACTGGCCCGGCTCAGCAAAGGCATCTGGATACTCTCGCTGCTTTTACTCCCCTGCCTCTGGGCTATCTTGAGGCTGCTGGCACACGCATAATCGCTACATCTCAGGTATCACGGCCCGTGCTTTTGACTAGACAAGCTTCAACCGCTTGGTATTATTCTCTTCTGGCCGCAACATCATGACGCTATAGGCATAACGACTTTGTTTGATAACCTCCATATTTCACTGACCACACCGGCGCTGCTATTTCCGGCTATCTCATTGTTATTGCTAGCCTATACCAACCGATTTTTCTCACTGGCGGCCTTGATCCGCAGTCTGAGTGCCGAGGGAAAGCCAGTACACTCTGGTCAGCTGAAAAACCTGCGCAGGCGCATCGTCATCATTCGCCGCATGCAGGAGGCGGGCGTTTCCAGCTTCGCCCTTTGCGTTTTGTGTATGATCTTCATCTATATCGGTTTTAATAAAACAGGGTCTATCATCTTCGGCTCAAGCCTGCTACTGCTGCTCTATTCTCTGGTACTGTCTGTGATTGAGATCCGTATCTCGGTCGATGCCCTGAACTATCACCTGCAAGAGCTAGATCAATGAAGGAGTGGATCTACTTTTTCGACCTGTGCGGCACCGCAGTCTTTGCCCTCTCTGGCGCGCTAGCGGCAGGACGTCACCGTATGGACCCTTTCGGAGTCATAGTACTGGCCTCGGTCACCGCCATCGGCGGCGGTAGCATACGCGATGCCCTGCTGGGAACCACACCGGTATTTTGGATCCGCGACCCTAACTACATCATAGTGATCCTGGCAACCGTACTGCTGACACTGATCTTTATTCGTAAACCCAAGAAGGTGCCGCAATACACACTGCCAGTAGCCGATGCCTTAGGTCTGGCGCTTTTTACCGTGATCGGTGCAGAAAAAGCACTCAATCTTGGCCTCAGCGGTATGATTGCCGTGGTAATGGGCTTGATAACTGGCGTGGGAGGCGGCATTATTCGTGACATACTCTGTCGCCAGGTTCCCATGATATTACGCACCGAAATCTATGCGACTGCCTCGATTTTTGGTGGGATCAGCTATACCTGTGCCATCGCCTGGGGCTTGGCAGATAAGGTGGCCTTGGCCGTCGCCATGATAAGCGCGTTAGTCATACGACTGGCCGCCATCAAGTGGCACCTACGACTTCCGGCGTTCGACTTAAAGAAAACATAAGATGATCAAGCAGTTTTTAGTTAGCATTCTGATGATATTGCCCCTGGCATCCCAGGCGGCACCCGGCGATATGCCCGCCGAGCAACAGATGGCGATAAAATATATCCAAGCGCTGACCGATCACGACTATCGCACCCTGGCCTCTTTCTATAATCGCGAAAGCATCTTTAAAGACCGCACTGCCAGCAAAACCTACACAGGGCAGCGCGATATTATCGAGTTTTTCGAGCGCGCCCATCGCGGCGTACTGGAATATGATTTCAACATAGAGCATATGTATAACTCAGGCTCTTTAGTGGTGATGATAGGTAACTACCATTACCGTGGTCCGGGTAGTCTGTTTGGCAAACCGGGCAAGGTGATCGAGCTGGCTATCCCTGGCGTCACCACAGTCAGGCTGGATCTGGCCAATCACAGGGTCAAAGAGCATGAAGATTTAATGGATTATCAGACCATGCAAGACCAGCTCGCCACCCAGTAGACGCCACCCAGCCGTTTTCGAGCTTTCCTGAATACATTTTCCTGCACACATAAAAAAGGCCTGCATCTGCAGGCCTTTTTAAATTAATACTGAGAGTATTAACCGCTAAGCGATTAAACCAGGGTGATCTTGGCAAACTTGCGCTTACCTACCTGGAACACACCTGTCATGCCAGAATTTAGCACTAGGCGGCTGTCTTCAATCTTTTCGCCATCAAGCTTGGCGGCGCCTTGCTTGATCATACGCATCGCTTCAGAGGTCGAGCTCACCAAACCGGCGTCTTTAAGCACGTTGGCGATACCTATACCCTCACCGGCAACAATCTCAATCTCTTGGATATCATCGGGAATCGCGCCTTTTTGGAAGCGATTGATGAACTCCTGATGCGCCGCTTCTGCCGCCGCCTCGTCGTGGAAACGGGCGATAATCTCTTTAGCCAGAGCGATCTTCACATCTCTTGGGTTAGTGCCATTTTCGACATCGCTCTTGAGCTGAGCAATCTCTTCCAGTGGACGGAATGAGAGCAGCTCGAAGTAACGCCACATCAGGTCGTCAGAGATAGACATGATCTTACCGAACATCTCACCGGCAGGCTCACTCACACCGATATAGTTGTTGGCAGACTTAGACATCTTCTTCACGCCATCCAGACCTTCCAGCAACGGCATCATGATAACCGTTTGTGGCTTCTGACCCGCGGCTTTTTGCAGCTCACGGCCCATCAACAGGTTGAACTTCTGATCCGTACCACCCAGCTCGACATCGGACTCTAACGCCACCGAGTCATAGCCCTGTAGCAGTGGATACATAAATTCGTGGATAGCAATCGACTGTCCCGAGGCGTAACGCTTCTTAAAGTCGTCGCGCTCCATCATACGTGCCACAGTTTGTTGTGACGCCAGACGTATCATGCCCGCAGCGCCGAGCGGCTCTAGCCAGCTTGAGTTAAATTCGATACGCGTCTTGGCTGGGTCCAAAATCTTATAGACCTGCTCTTTATAGGTTTCGGCATTCGCCAATACCTGCTCGCGGGTCAGCGGTGGACGCGTGCTGTTTTTACCACTCGGGTCACCTACCATGCCGGTGAAGTCACCGATCAGGAAGATCACTTCATGCCCCAGCTCCTGGAAGGCACGCATCTTATTAAGGATCACCGTATGGCCAAGATGGATATCTGGCGCGGTAGGGTCGGCCCCCAACTTGATGCGCAGAGGACGTCCCTCTTTGAGTTTTTCCAGCAGATCCGATTCGAGCAAGATCTCGTCGGTACCACGTTTAATTTCTGCTAATGCTTGGTCTAAATCAGCCATCTTGGCAGCTACTCCTGAGAGCCGGTAAGTAAATAATGGGGACTAATGTTACTTGTTAGCCAGCACAAATGAAAGAGTGTACACTAACAGGATCGGCTTAAGTGTTAGAAATTGGTATCGGAGTCAATGGGAAAGATCATCACACTCTTAAAACTATTACCCAGATTGCACCAAATCATATTGAGTGCCTTAGTGATCATCACCCTAAGCGTGATATTTATTCCCTCAGAAGATGCTGAAGCCTCCCGCTCAACCAATACTGCGCTATCGGGTAAAATCACCTTTGGTGATCGCGACAGCTCGCCCGCCAGCAAAGATGACACAGGCAGCGACGCTAAGTCTCATGCTTACCCTGTCCCGCTCGCCTTTCGCACGCCAGAACCTCCAAGCGCCGATGAAATAGCCCGTGATACCCAAGCGAGCGATAACCTAGATCTCAATGACAATGCCCTGACTCAGGGGAGCATTGCAGACGCAGCCCCTGAAGCGGAAAGAGAGAGCAGCGAAGAGTTTACCGTACGCCGAGGCGATACCCTGGCGGCGCTGTTTAAACGCGCCGGCCTGAGCGCCCGCGATGTCTATGAGATAACCTTACTCCCCAAGGCCAAAAAGAACCTACTGAAGATACTACCTGGTGAAGAGATCATTATCGTCAAAGATGATGCGGGTCAGCTCAAGCGAGTGGTCTACCATTTAGACCCTATCTCTACCCTGAAGATCAGCAAAGATGCCAAAGGCTACAGCGAAGAGATCATCAAGAAGCAGGTGGAGCAGCGCACCAAATTCGCCAGCGCTACCATCAACAGCAACTTTTGGAACGCTGGGGTGGGCGCAGGATTAACGCCGAACCAGATCATGCAGCTCGCTACCATCTTCGGCTGGGATATCGACTTTGCCTTAGATCTACGCCAAGGCGACAACTTCGCCATTTTGTTTGAAGAGGAGTACGCCGACGGTGAGTTTTTGCGTAACGGTAATATCTTAGCCGCCGAGTTCTACAACCAGGGCGATCGCTATACGGCGGTGCGCTACAAAGATGGTAACTACTACTCAGAGGAAGGACGCAGCATGCGTAAGGCCTTCCTGCGCTCACCGGTCGACTTTAAGTATGTTAGCTCCAGCTTCAACCCGCGCCGCCTGCATCCTGTGACAGGCCAGGTAAAAGCCCATAGAGGGGTAGACTATGTCGCCGCCGTGGGAACGCCCATCAAGGCTGCCGGTAAAGGGCGAGTCACCAAGTCAGGTTATAACCAGTACAATGGCAACTATGTCTTTATTAAGCATAACGAAACCTATACCACCAAATACTTGCATCTCAAGCAGCGCAAGGTGAAACAGGGGCAGACGGTGAAACAGGGGCAGATCATCGGCACCCTGGGCGCTACTGGCCGGGTAACTGGCGCCCACCTGCATTACGAATTTATCGTCAACGGCGTGCACCGCAACCCACGCACGGTCAAGCTGCCACAATCACTGCCCATCGATAACAAGGAAAAATCTACTTTCCTCGCCCTAAGCAAACAATTGATGGCTAAACTTGAACAGAACAAGCAAGTGCAATTAGCCTCCCATTAGTCTCTCTTTTTAGGTCAACAGACCCCAGGACACCTTGATGAGCAAACATTACTATATCGGTCTGATGTCGGGCACCAGCATGGACGGAGTCGATGCCGTGCTAGTCGACTTCACCGATAACAAGATCACTCTGGTCGATACCTATACCGAGCCCCTTCCCAGTCATCTGCTCAGCGGCCTACAACGCCTTTGCCAGTCGGGCTCAGATGAGATCAACCGTATGGGCATACTGGACCGCAGCGTCGGCAAGCTGTTTGCCCAGGCCGTAGAAGGCTTGCTGGCCAAGAGTGGCGTAGACAGACATCAGATCACCGCCATTGGCAGTCACGGCCAAACGGTGCGTCACATGCCTAACCTAGAGCTGGGGTTTACCCTACAAATTGGCGACCCTAACACCATCGCCGCCCTCACAGGCATAGATGTTATCGCCGATTTTCGCCGTAAAGATATCGCCCTCGGTGGTCAAGGCGCACCTCTGGTGCCCGCCTTTCACCAGGAGCTATTTGCCAAACCTGGCCACCAGCGAATGATCCTCAATATCGGCGGCATCTCTAACATCACCTATCTACCTGGCGATGCCAGCGCTGTGATAGGGTTTGATAATGGTCCGGGCAATACCCTGATCGACACCTGGATTAAACAGGTACAGGGCGAGGCTTACGATAAGGACGGTGCCTGGGCGGCTAGCGGCAAGACAGACGAGCAGCTGCTTAAGCAGATGCTGTCTCACTCCTATTTCTCACTCAGCGCCCCCAAAAGCACAGGACGCGAGCTGTTTAACCAGGCATGGCTAGAGCAGCAAACCGCCGACTTTGGTTACCTGGATGAAGCGGATATTCAATCTTCCCTGCTTGATTTGACCTGCCACAGCATAGCCAACGACTGCCTTAAGCTCACCGATAAGGCCGAGCTTTATGTCTGCGGAGGCGGCGCCTTTAACACTGAGCTACTCAAGCGTCTAAGTGAGTTACTGCCTAACTACCAGGTTAATACGACTGCCAGCCTAGGTATCGCTCCACAATGGGTCGAGGGGATCGCCTTCGCCTGGCTGGCGATGCGCCATAAGCTTGGCTTACCCGGTAACCTGCCCGCCGTCACTGGTGCCAGCCGCGAGACAGTCCTCGGCGGCCTCTTTCCCGGTAACTGATCACGACAGCTAACACTATCCAAGGCGCTGCGCACCGCCCGACCCGGCAACAAAACTGTTAGCCTAGGGCGGCGCAGATTGCTATTATGGCGGCCAATCGGCCCAGCCACTAAATGATGAAAGAGACCACAATGACCAAGAGTGCACAACAAGCCAGCCAGATGACCCCAGAGGCGCGTTACGACTACCTCGCCGAGCAGGCCAAGGAGACCAAAACCCTATGGACCCTGCAAGACGCCGACGGCTGCGTCATGCTGACCACAGAAGATGAAGATTGCATCCCTATGTGGCCCTGCGAAGAAACAGCCAAAATGTGGGCGGTCGATGATTGGGCCGACTGTATCCCCTTGGCTATCGCGCTGGACGAGTGGCTGGAACGCTGGGTACCAGGCATGCAAGATGACGATCTGTTTGTCGCCGTCTTCCCGGTACAGGAAGATCTTGGCGTGGTGATCCCACCCTATGAACTAGAGCAGCGCCTGACGCCCAAGGCGCGTCACTAATAGGCTCACCAATTAGCTCATGGGAGAGAACAAGTTGTCGACGCCAGAGATAACAGAGACAAAGGCCCAAATAGACGCCTCTCAAGCCGTTACAGAGCAAACTGCCAGCGCACAGCCTGCAAAGGCCAAGTTACCTAAGCGCTTAATGGCGCTGCTGGCGCTACTGACGCTCGCCTCCATCAGTGGTTTGATGGCTAAGCAAGGGGTACTGTTTTGCATGCTCACCCTGCTGATGGTGATAGCCGTTCTAGGCCGTCAGAAAGCAGGGCTCTATATGCTCAGGGGCTACACCCTTATCCAGCTGGGCCTGGTGAGTCTGCTGCCGGTGATCTTATATGACCCAGACAACCTGGTGGCAGGTCCATCAACTTTTCATCTGGGAGAGTGGCAAGGCAAATTGCCAGATTGGTTAGTGTTCACTGTACTGATACTGCTTGCTCTGCTGCAGGTCTGGATAGCCTTTACCCCAAAGGTGAAGGCCTACTGTCATATTAAGAACAGCATGAATATCATGAAGTAGCCTAAGGCACTCGGCTTTCAACTAAGTCCCAAAAACAAGCACAAAAAAAGCCAGCATTGCTGGCTTTTTATTTATCACTTATCGGTGCTTAAGCTGCGATGGGCTTATACCGAGAAGCTGGCACCACAACCACAGGTCGTCGTAGCATTCGGGTTTTTAACGAAGAAACGCGACCCTTCCAGTCCCGAGGTGTAATCCACTTCGCCGCCTACTAAGTATTGTAGGCTCATTGGGTCAACCACAAGTTGAACCCCTTGCTTCTCAACGGTAAAGTCACCTTCGTTGACCTTCTCATCGAATGTAAAGCCATACTGAAAACCTGAACATCCGCCGCCCGTTACGTAAACACGTAACTTAAGTGCGTCGTTTTGCTCTTCCTCCAATAAGGTTTTAACCTTGGCCGCTGCCGCGTCGGTAAAACGAATTGGCATTGTATCTTCAGCTTGTTCAGTCATTACTACCTCTTACATCGGTTTGCTGAGCGGAATTATCCGATACCTGACTGTTTTGTTCAAGTAATAGTCGTGGATCGGTTGAAATCTGTGACGTTTCGCCCTCTTCGGCTGGGGCGTAAGCCTCATCAGCTAGGGGCTCCTCGGGAGCGTCGGGCTCACCACCAGAGCGAGTGCCTAGATCGGTTTCGCTATCTGGGGTAACCAGTAACTCCTGAGCGGTGAAACTTTGCTGCGCCTTAGCTCCTTTGCTCCAGCGGCTCGCCGGCACTATCACCTCAGCCTCAACCCTAGAAAGTTCAAAGTCGGCAGGTAGGGTGATCTCGGCTTCCAGAGTTTGGAAATAGCGAAAACTAAAAGCGAATTTAGTATCGGTCAGTGAGGCGAGCGGCAAGGTCACCATCTTCCCCTGCTGCACACCGATAAAAGCAATTTTTGCCTGCCCCTTCAGCGCCTGCTTGCGCTTTTGCAGCTGAGTAAGCACTAACTTGACCCTATACTGATTAGCCAGTGGCCCAGGAGTCATCTCCAAGCCATGAATGGCCACACCATCGGCCTGATGCTCCGGCGCCATGATGCTGCGGTAGAAGGCCAACTCTCTGTCGAGCGCCTTCTGTTTTTGATGTTGCTCCAAAAACATCTTCTGCATATTGCTGTTGGCTTCGCGCTCGAGAGAAAGCTCCAGATTTCGCGACGCCAGCACCTCGGCCTGCTCTTTGAGTGCCTGACGCAGCTCGGCCTCACGCCCGTTGGATTGCGCCGGCCTGACGGCATTGTGTGATGACCAAAGATCCCAGGTCAACACACCAATAAAAAAGGCCACGATCACTAAACAAAACAGATAAACGCTCGAAGGTCTAATTTTTCGTTCGAGCACTTGCATGCGATCGATCCAACGATGATAATTTGGCATTAAGTACAAGCCCCTTATAATAATTTTTTATTCGCCCCGCGAAGCTCTTTACGACTGATCCGGAAGGTTACTGTGCAGCTCAAAATAAATAGCGCAATACAGCAATGCCAGAAATACCTCAATACCGACCTCAAAGATAAATTGGCCCAGGCCAAGATCAGTGTTCAGCTATGCGGCCTGGCGCTTGCTTTTGCTCTGGTGGCGTCCGGAGTGATCATCCTATTTCGTCTCTTGCTGCAATGGCTTAACCAGCTCACCCAGACCCAAGAGTGGCAGTTTACTGACAACTGGGGCGACTGGCGAGTCCTATTACCCCTTTTAGGCGCGATCTTAATCTGGTTTGTGGCCGTTTTGGGATCTAAGCGTTACAAGCGCATGGGGATCGCCTATGTGATGCAGCGAATGAAACTGCACTACGGCAAGATCCCATTACAATCGGCACCCGGCCAGTTCTTTCAGGCGCTCTTTGCCCTGGCCACCAACTTCTCGGTAGGCCGCGAAGGGCCTGCGATTCACTTGGGCGCGGTGAGTGCCAGCGTGATGGCGGAAAAATTTAAGCTGCCCGACAATAGCGTGCGCATCATGTGTGCCAGTGGCATCGCCGCCGGTATTGCCGCGACTTTCAACGCCCCGCTGGCGGCGGTGATCTTCGTGTTCGAGGTGATCCTGCGGGAATACAAGGTGCACTACTTCTTCCCCATTATGCTCTCCGCCATCTGCGGCGCCCTCTCCAGTCAGTTGGTGTTTGGCAATATTCACGAATATGAGCAGATAGGAGTAAGTCATATTCCCCTATCTCAGTATCCTGTACTGGCCCTATGCGGTATCACTTTGGGCTGCATCGCGGCGCTGTTTAATCACACCCTGCTGAAAGTCACCGCAATGGGGCAGCAACATCCACTTATCTTACGGCTATTGCTCGCCGGACTTATCACCACGCTTATCGGCTTCTTTCTGCCCCAGGCACTCGGCAGTGGCGACCTGGCCATCAGCCATGCCATTAGCGAGCATCCCAGCCTTGTGCTGCTCATTGGCTTGTTGCTTGGCAAGATAATCGCCACCATCGCCGCCATTGGCCTAGGGATCCCCGGTGGCATTATAGGCCCACTGTTTGGCATAGGCGCACTTATTGGCGCCATACTGGCTGTGGTCAGCGCCATGTTATTTCCCACCATCACCCCCTATGTCGGCCTCTATACCGTCATCGGCATGACAGCCATGATGGGGGTCTGCCTTAGCGCGCCTCTGGCCGCTCTGGTCGCCCTACTGGAGCTGACCAATAACGCCGCCATCATCTTACCCTCTATGTTCGTGACCATACCGGCATTCTTGATTGCCCATCAGGCATTCAACACAAAATCACTGTTTTATAAACAGATAGAGCTAATGGGGCTGGACTATAAGATCTCCTCGGTGAAGCTTGGCCTGCAAAAGAAGGGGGTTCGCGCCGTGATGGACAAACGTTTCGTCATCGTTAAAGACAACGATGAGCTGCTGCTTGAGGTGCTTAAACGCGCCGAAGGCCGCTCGGTATTGATGCGCAATAATCAGGGCAAGATGGAGATGCTGCAACTCGAGCTACAGGCAAGCGACGAGGTAAGCACATTGACTCGCCACCCCATAGAGGGCCTAGTCGACACAGCAACCCTTAAAGAGGTCTACGATATTCTCTCAAAAGAGCGCCGCGGCGAGGTGTTTATCTATCAAGACAGGCCAGACAATGTCGTGGGGGTGATAAGCTGGGTGATGCTACAAAAAGAGATCAACCAAGGGCAGATTTAATCAATGCCTCAACCAAGCCCCAAATTCTCCCATGCCGCCATCCAATTGAGCTAAAAATGCGGCGGCTGGAGCAGGCCATAATCCCATGGGACAGAACAATTTGTGAGATGACCAAGATATCGACAACTCCCCCGTTAAATATGCCCTGCGGGTTATTCCACCGCCCTACTATGTCTGGTATAGTGTCACCTCAGCCACCCTACATAACTTAGGGCTGAATGACCACGCACTTAGGCCATTTAGTCCCCCGAAATTGGAAATAAAGGCTGATGACTCAGTTTCAAGGTTCACACATCCTCTCGGTAAACCAACTCAACCTAGATGCCGTTCAAGAGATCTTTAGTGTTGCCACCCGAATGACCCCCTATGCCCTTAGGCAAAAACGTACCACAGTGCTCGATGGCGCGATTCTGGGAAATCTGTTTTTCGAACCCAGTACCCGCACCCGAGTCAGCTTTGGCAGTGCCTTTAATCTGCTTGGCGGTAAGGTCAACGAAACCGTCGGCATAGCCACCTCATCCCTCTCTAAGGGTGAATCGCTTTACGACACCGCCCGCGTACTATCTAGCTACTCAGATGTGATCGCTATGCGTCACCCTGACGCCTACTCGGTACGTGAGTTTGCTGAAGGCAGCCGAGTCCCAGTGATCAACGGCGGCGACGGCCCCAATGAACACCCGACTCAGGCATTGCTGGATCTCTTCACCATACAGAAAGAGCTGGCCGCCGGCGGGCGCAGCATCAGCGGCATGCACATTGCCATGGTGGGTGACCTTAAATTTGGTCGCACGGTACACTCATTGTCGCGCCTCTTGTGTATGTACAAAGATGTGACCTTCACTTTGATCTCACCAAAAGAGCTGGCAATGCCAGACTATGTGATCAATGACATTGAAAATGCTGGGCATAAGATCACAATAACAGATCAACTTGAAGGCAATTTAGTGCAGGCTGATATACTCTACCTGACGCGTATTCAAGAAGAGCGTTTTCCTTCGCAGGAAGAGGCCAACAAGTATCGTGGTAAGTTCCGCTTAAACCACAATATTTACACACAGCATTGCAAATCAAATACAGTGATCATGCATCCGCTGCCCCGCGACTCGCGAGAGCAGGCCAACGAGCTGGACAATGACCTCAATAGTCATCCAAACTTGGCCATCTTTAGGCAGGCAGACAACGGATTGCTTATTCGCATGGCACTGTTTGCGCTGACATTAGGTGTTGATTCGCAACTAGAGCAACACGAATGTCCGGTAAATTGGTATTCACAAAAAGCCGATTTTTAATCTGGCGACGACTTTAAAGGATCTAGAATGACCCGTTCTGAAACCCTATTTGAGCAGGCTAAGAAAACTATCCCTGGTGGCGTTAACTCACCAGTACGTGCCTTCAACGGCGTCGGTGGTTCACCACGTTTCATCGAAAAGGCCGATGGCGCTTACATCTATGATGCCGACGGCAAGGCCTATATCGACTATGTTGGCTCTTGGGGGCCGATGATCTTGGGTCACAATCATCCAAAGATCCGTCAAGCCGTGTTAGATGCGGTAGAAAATGGTCTCTCTTTCGGCGCGCCAACCGAGCTTGAAGTGCAGATGGCCGAGAAAGTTATCGAGATGGTACCTTCAATGGAGCAGGTCCGTATGGTCAGCTCAGGTACTGAAGCCACCATGAGCGCTATTCGCCTGGCACGCGGCTTTACCAATCGCGACAAGATCTTAAAGTTTGAAGGCTGCTACCACGGCCACGCCGACTGTCTGCTAGTAAAAGCAGGCTCTGGCGCGCTGACCTTAGGTCAACCAAGCTCTCCAGGTATCCCTGAAGATTTCGCCAAGCACACACTGACAGCCGTATATAACGAGCTGGAATCTGTGAAGGCGTTGTTTGAACAGTACCCGGAAGAGATCGCCTGTATCATTCTTGAGCCAGTTGCCGGCAACATGAACTGTATCCCACCTATCCCAGGCTTCCTGGAAGGTCTGCGCGCCCTGTGTGACCAGTATGGTGCCCTGCTGATCATCGATGAGGTGATGACAGGTTTCCGCGTCTCTAAGAGCGGTGCACAAGGCCACTATGGCATTACTCCTGACCTGACAACGCTTGGTAAGGTGATTGGCGGCGGTATGCCTGTAGGTGCCTTCGGCGGCCGTAAAGAGGTGATGCAATTTATCGCCCCTACCGGCCCTGTCTACCAGGCAGGTACATTGTCGGGTAACCCTATCGCCATGTCGGCAGGTCTAGCGCAGATGGAAGAGCTGTGCGCCGAAGGTCTGTATGAAGAGCTGGCAGCTAAAACCAAGCGTATCGCCGAGGGCTTTAAAGCTGCAGCGAACAAGCATGGTATTCCACTTAGCATCAACTATGTGGGCGGTATGTTCGGTTTCTTCTTTACCGAGCTGGAGCAGGTTACCCGTTTTGACCAAGTCACCCAGTGTGATGCCGAAGCCTTCCGTACCTTCTACCACGGCATGCTGGACGAAGGGGTTTACCTGGCGCCTAGCGCGTATGAGGCAGGCTTCCTCTCTATGGCACACGGCGAGAAGGAACTAGAAGAGACTCTGGCCGCTGCCGATCGCGTCTTCGCCCGCATGGCCAAGTAGTTATAGTCAATAGTTCAAACCAGAAATTCTGGCAAGAAAACAGAAAAGGACGCCCTGGCGTCCTTTTTTATTGTCAGGTTTTTAGCACAGACAAATATTGGCAACCAATGACCCACTCTCGGTCAGCCTTAATACTTAATCTGCCCTTAATACTTAACCCCTTAATACCTTAATACCTAACATCCCCTTAGCTGATATCACTCACCCAAAAATGGCTTTAGTTAACCGCCATTCAACTAAGCTCCTCCCCCTAAACATCAATCCAGCTGGCTGACGGCCTATCGTAAACAATTTATTCCAGGCAGCCCCTTATATCCAGTAGAGACTATTGCACAAAAAGCCATTGCCAGCAGAAAACCCCAAAACCGCTAAAACCAGATCAAGCGATTTAGCAGCTTTCACCACAGATCGAACGAATAGAAAAATTTTGCGCTAGTTCATAAGTCTACGGGTGAGCGAGATCGCATTTTTGGCCGAAATTAGACTAAGGTAACGCTTGCGTATTATCTCATCCTATGGTCAGATCGCGGCCTAACACAACAACCTTAATTAAACCTTGATATAAATCATACCGTCTCACCTTATCCGGACGGCGATTAATATCTGCTGTCGGAACAAATGTATGCTCAACATTTTCCTCATAACCCTTGCTGTGCTAGCGCTGTTAAGCATTATTTTTGAAGAAGTTACTCACATCAATAAGGCTAAAACCACTCTCTTTTTCGGCTGTATTGCCTGGATCACGCTATTTGTTGCGGCGCGGGATCCCAGCCACCAGCACCTGGTGGCAGAGGAGCTCGACCATAACCTGTTGGAAATCGCGACCCTCTGGCTGTTCCTGATGTCCACCATGACTTTTGTGGCCTACCTCAACGCCAAAGGAATGATTCAAATCCTGGTGCAGAAATTGTTCCCGCAGAAAGTCTCGGTACGCATGCTGATGATTCAGGTAGCCCTCTTCTCACTGGTGCTGTCGGCCATCTGTGATAACGTCACCGCGACCCTAGTTTCACTGGGCTTGTTGACCACCTTCCAGCTAGAGAGCCAGATGAAACGCCGCATGTCGGTACTCATCATCTTCGCGGTCAACTCAGGCGGGGTCGCCTTGATCACCGGCGATGTGACCACATTGATGATCTTCCTTGGGGGCCATGTGCATATCTCTCAGCTGTTGATCCTTTTCATTCCGGCAGCGATCAGCGTGATGTTACTGGCAGTACTCTTCTCACTAAAAGCCGAAGGCCATGTGAGCACCACTCCTATCAAGCGTCAATACACAGGCCTTGATATGCTGATCGCCCTTATCTTCCTGATCACCATCATAATGACCATGGTGCTTAACATCTTCTTTGGTATCCCACCAGTGTTGACCTTCCTGTCTGGCCTATCGGTGATGTTCCTCATGGGCACACTGCAGCGCAGCAACAAGGAGGAGCTACAGATCCTCGAATATATCCGTCAGGTGGAGTTTGATACCCTGCTCTTTTTCCTGGGGATCTTGCTGTTGGTCGGTATGCTCAAAGAGATAGGCACTCTGCATCTGCTGACCGAGGTTTACGCCAAGTTTGATCCTAACGTCTCTAACTTCGTTGCAGGTATCGGCTCGGCCATCTTAGATAACGTGCCGCTGACCGCCGCCTTGCTGAAAGCCGAACCTGTACTGACCACGCCAGAGTGGTTGGGGCTCACCTACTCTGTGGGTGTCGGCGGTTCACTGCTGGTGATTGGCAGCGCGGCAGGGATTATCGCCATGAGTAAGGTCAAAGAACTAACCTTTGTCACCTATCTCAAGTATGTCCCTGCACTGGCGCTATGTTACACCTGTGGTTATGGGTTAACCCTGCTACTGGCCTATGAATTCTTTGGTTGATCCCGAGCGTTAAGGCAAGACATAAAAAAGGCGATGAATATATCATCGCCTTTTTATTAAGATTTCCACAACCATAATGGCCCTGTGATGCCAGCATAGGAGGCCACTAAATAGCAGGCACCTTAAACTCGGTACCGGCCACTTCCAGCACGACATCTCTTGGCCGTATCTCGACAATCTTAAGTTTACCGCCAATCATGTCACCCTGTTGCAACTCGGCGCCATCCACATTCAACCAGCGATTATTAGGATCGTTGGCATACACATGAGCCAGAATATTAAACTCTGGCACCTGCAGCTGAACCCCTGCTGGCAATTGGCCATATTTAGGCAGGTCATCAGGTTTATCCGCAGGGATAGGGTCTAGCTTAGGCTCAGTCACCGGCGTGGCAATCGCGTTTTCCTTCTCAACCTCTTTAAGTGCCGCCTCAAAGGCTGCCACCAACTTGCTACTGTCTTTCACCGCCTGACGAGGCTTAATCACTTCAGACTCCTGCTGCGGCGCTGGTTCTACCTCGAGTCCAACATCGGCGGCGGCTTCATCAACCTGGGCCTTAAGAGAATTAAGCAGCTCACGGCCACGCTGATTGGTGTTGGCCCCTAAGATAATGGGTTCTTCAGCACTGACTTGTGCCAGCGAATTAACCGGCTCGGCTTCTCTGATAACCGAAGGCTCCACTACAGAGCTTTGAGCAGTCACAATTGGACGGCTCGGTATTGGCGGCTGAGCGAGTGGGCGCTCAAGGGGCACAGGCAGGGCCACCTTACCGGCCAGCTTAACGCCAGGATTAGGCGACCTACTTTGCGTTATTGGCAAAGGCTGAGCCATGCTCTGGGATTCGCTCCTAGGCTTAGGCGCTGCCTGAGTCTGGATTGCTGCTGGTTGCTGCGCACTTTCACTGCTCAGCTTCCCCCCCTGTGATGAGGAGAAGGGACCCTGGCTACTAAAGAGCCAAGCCAGCGCAACAGCGCCGCCCAGAGCCGTACCCAGCAGGCCAAACTTTAGCGCCAAAGGCCATTTAGGCTGCATCGCCTGATACTGAGCCCTAGGGGTTATCACAGGATCCAGCGGCTGCTCTTGCTGTTTCGCCCGTGTCACAGCATCGAGTAAGATAGACATTAGTAACGTCCCTCGCCTTGCAATCCCTCTTGCAATCTAGGGCCTTTGTCGCTGAGGTAGAGATTCAGTTGCACTAAGGTCTGGCTGCCCGCAATGGCATCGGCTCGCAGACCGTGCTGACGCTGAAATTCCATCAGAGATTGCTCAAGCTCGGCATCGAAATATTCCACCAGCCGAGGCGGCTTGTGTTGGATCTGCGCCAAGGCATTTTCCAGCCACTGGATCTGCGCCGCTGAAGCTGTGCGGCCTATCTCCTTAGGTTGATAACTCGGCGCCTGCCATAGGATCTCAAAGGTGCCGCTAAAATGGCGGGTAAACCAGTCTCTGTCGACCCATAACTGCTGCTCCGCCAATTGCAACAGCAACTGCTCTCCCTGACGGGCAACCACAGTGCCATAGAAGGGTTCACCCTGTTGATCTTGAAGATAGACCACTGCCGGATAATTGAGCCTCACCAAGGAGTGCCAGTTGCCCTGCTGCTGGAAACAATCTAGCCCCTGCTGCTTGGCTGACTGACAAGCGGTCAAACCAACATAAGGCGCCTTATCCCACACCCCCAGAATACTGGCGTAGGCGGTATCGATATCACGGCTCTGGGCTATCGCCTGGCGCAGTATGCGTTGATCTGCACTCAAGGTTACATCCTTGGCTTCATTTTGCTGGCGAGTGACCTGACTAGCCACCTGAGTCTTAACCGGCTCCTGAGTCGTGTTTGCGGCAGCAGACGGTTCACTTGCCTGCACGCTGCCCGCCTGTCCCTGCAAGTTAAACAGGTAAAAAGCCCCGGCAAAAGTTGCCACAACCAGAGTCGCCGCCGTGGCTGGCCAGAAAAATTTACGTGGCTTAATCTCCTCGCCCAAGACTTCGCTGGCGGCGGTTCTCACCATATTGGCATCGATAGGCACCTTAGACTGAGCATAGCCCGCCATCAAGGCGCGCTCACACAGTAGGTTAATCAGCCGCGGAATACCGCCACTGTATTGATGCAGCGCCTTAATGGCACTGCGATGGAACAGTGGTTCATGGCGGCCGGCCACCTGCAATCTATGTTGGACATAGAGGGCAATCTCATCCTGAGTTAAAGGTAACAGATGATAACGGGCGGTAATACGCTGAGCCAGCTGCCTCAGCTCCTGACGCTTGAGCAGCTGTTGCAGCTCGGGCTGGCCGATAAGGATCACCTGTAACAGCTTCTTGGTATCTGTTTCCAGATTGGTTAATAGCCTGAGCTGCTCTAACACCTCGGCGCGCAGGTGCTGCGCCTCGTCGATGATCAGCACGGTATTACGCCCTTTCTCATGATTGGCGAGTAAAAACTGGCTTAACTGATCGGTCAGCTGTTTCAGGGTTGGCGACTCGCCATAATGCACCCCGAGTTCATCACACAAGGTGGCCAGCAGCTCAAGCTCGGTCAGTGAAGGATTGAGGATAAAGGCTGTATCGGTATTGTCAGGCAGTTGATTGAGCAGGCTGCGGGAGACAGTGGTTTTGCCAGTACCCACCTCGCCGGTCAACAACACAAATCCGCCTGTTTCACCCAATCCATAGGTTAAGTGTGCCAACGCCTCGCGATGTCTGTCACTTAAGAACAGATAGTGAGGATTGGGTGCGATCGAAAACGGGTTATCGCTTAGTCCGTAAAACGCCTTGTACATGCAGCCTCAGTCCTAAAATAATAATGACGGTTCAAATTAATCCCTAGGGGAGACGTTGTCAAAACTTCCCCCCAAATAATTGCGGCCACGCAGAGGCGAAACAGTAAGGCTTAGCTGCCATGCCATGATAAGCTAACCACATAGATTTAAAGAGACGCTTTGGTGATACGTGAAGACCTATTTAGTTGGCGGCGCCGTCCGCGACCAGTTACTCAACATTCCCATAAAAGATCGTGACTACATGGTGGTAGGCGCGACCCCAGAAGAGATGCTTGCCAAAGGCTATAAACAGGTGGGCAAAGACTTCCCTGTTTTTCTCCATCCTAAGACCCAGCAGGAATATGCCCTGGCGCGCACCGAGCGTAAGACAGGGCTAGGCTATGGCGGCTTTAGCGTCTATGCAGCGCCGGATGTTACCTTAGAAGAAGATCTGCTCAGACGGGATCTCACCATTAACGCCATCGCTCAGGACGAGCAGGGCCAACTGTATGACCCCTACGACGGTCAGGCCGACATCGACAAGCGCCTACTCAGACATGTCTCCCAGGCATTCGTTGAAGACCCTCTACGAGTACTGCGAGTGGCCCGTTTCGCCGCCCGCTTTCACTCTTTAGACTTTAGTGTTGCTCCCGAAACCTTGGCCTTGATGCAAGAAATAGCCAAGAGTGGTGAGTTAGAGGCCCTGACCGCGGAGCGAATTTTTCAGGAGCTGGACAAAGCCCTGAGTACAGAAGCGCCTCAGGTGTTTTTCGAGGTGCTCAGAGAGGCGGGCGCCCTGGGCATCCTTTTTCCCGAGCTAGAGGCGCTGTTCGGTATCCCCCAGCCCGAAAAGTGGCATCCAGAAATAGATACCGGCATTCACACCCTGATGGCACTGGAGCAGGCAGCGCACCTCAGCCAAGATAAACGCGTGCGTTTCGCGGCCTTAGTGCATGATCTTGGTAAGGCCTTGTCACCCAAGGATCAACTTCCTAAGCACCATGGTCATGGACAGAAGGGACTGCCGCTCATCAGGGCCCTGTGCGAGCGCATTCGCGTCCCCAACGACTACCGGGATCTGGCGCTCTTGGTGAGCGATCAGCATCAGAATGTCCACAAAGCCTTCGAACTAAGGCCTGAGACCTTAGTCAAGCTATTCGACAAGGCAGACCTGTGGCGTAAGCCTGAGCGACTGGAGCAACTGCTACTGGCCTGTGAAGCTGATATCAAAGGACGCACAGGGCTGGAGCAGATGCCATACCCCCAAGCAGACTACATTCGGCACTGTTTTACACTCGCTCAGGGCGTCGAGATCAAACCCATCATAGAAGCCGGATTCAAAGGTGCTGAAATCAAAGCCGAATTGCAAAAACGCCGCGTCACTCTGATTAGTGAGCACAAGGCCAGCCAGCCCTAGAAAGCAAATGTAACGATAAAGGAAAGTTAATATTTAGTGACGACTAGCCAAAATTTAGGCAAAAAAGCTCGACAAACTTGATTTTGGATACTCATGAGATATTGTATTACGGCCTTAGGGTGGAAATTCATAGCAAAATAAAATAGCTATGACATAATTAACCAGTTGCAGTTGTACTTTTCGGCTGCTCCAACTCAATCCAACTTATTTAAAGGGATTTCCCAATGAACAAAAAAGTACTGATGATTGCTGGCGTAGCAATGACTGCCCTTCTTGGTGGTTGCGCGAACACTACTGCTCTAGAAGAAAGCGTTGCGAACCTAGGCAACAAGGTTGATCAATTGTCAGCTGAAGTTAGCTCTCTTAAGTCTGAGCAAGGCGCTCTTTCTGCAGACGTTAAAGATGCAAAAGCTGCTGCTATGGACGCACAAGCTGAAGCTAAGCGTGCTAACGATCGCATCGACAACATCGCTTCTTCTTACAAGAAGTAATTTGTCTATAAGTTAAACTTATTTATCAATAAGTTAACTTATAAGGCTTGGTTAAAGGTGACTAATTGTGACACGCATAGTGACACACACCTAACCAAGCCTTAATTTTTTCCACCATTCAATATCTAAGCAAAATGACTTTTTAGCGCCTTGAAGCAAAGTATTCTCGGCCTATCCATCGCTACTTCGCTATTTATCCCCTCAGCTCTAAATAGTGATCCAAAATGCTCATCCGACACCTAACACTCAAAACCAGATAAATGGATAAAATTCATAATCATACGATTTTAGAAAAGTGATCCTTTTCCGTTTCGTTTTGACAGAGTATGCTGGTGGATCACAAAAAGAGCTTTAAAGAATTTAGCCTCAACCACTCTTTGTGCTCAGCGTAGTCAGGCATGACTCGCTCTACTTCTTTCCAAAACTTTGGAGAGTGATCGAGCTGTTTAAGATGACACAGCTCATGGATCACCACGTAATCAACTACACGGTTAGGAGCCATCACAATAATCCAATTAAAATCGAGTTCTCCCTTAGGACTACAGCTCCCCCAGCGGCTCTTGAATGTTTTAATATTGATAGATTTAGGCTCTAAGCTCATCACCTTTGAATAGCGCCTCACCTTCTCTTTAATCTTCCGTAAGGCGTTGAGCTTATACCAACGGATCACAGCGTCTCGGACTAAGTTACTGCGCTTCGCGCCATCAGGCAGCGTAGCGACCAAGCGCCCTTGAATAAGCTTTACCGGACTGTAGGCTCCTGTTACCACCTTAAGGCGATAATTACGTCCTAAGTAAGCGTAGGCTTCTCCAGAAACAAACGCCCTATCACTGGCAGGCTTTGACTCTTCATGCAGTGCAATCTTTTGGATTACCCAAAGATACTTGTCAGCCACCAGCTGCTCGATACGCTCAATTTCCAATGTTTTTGGCACCACGACAGAAACCAAACCATCGTCGACCTTAATAGAGGCTGTTTTGGTCCTGCTGGTACGGACAACATCCACACAGAGTCCTTTAATTTCAACTTGCTCAGGGATCACAGCCTTCACCGCTACTTATTCCCGAACTTTTTCTTTGCCAATTCCATAAAGCGGTCTTGCAGAACACCTACAAGTGCTTTATCGCCGAAGGGCTGATCTAAAACGGCTCGCTTAATCTCTTTTTGCATTCGCTTAATCTCATCCCCCTTACTAAAGAAGTCGATGATATCGGTCGCCTCATCGAGCATGGTGACTAATGATTGTGTCATTACCTTAATAGCATCGTGAACAGCTTCATCAATCACATCTCCGTCACGGACTTGAGTCACTTCAGCCATCAAAATACCGTAAAACGCGTACTCTGTTTCGCTTAATCCAACATCTTTAGCCGCTTGCTGATGGGCATTACCGATATCACTGGCAAACGCCAATAACAATTCCAGCTGTTGCTCCCACTTTCCATGGGTCTTTTCAATAATGTCTCGTAAACGCAAACTCAAAGAGCGATAGTATTCGGGGTCTTCTTCGAGGTTAATCGTGATGTGGTGCTTAATTGCACTTTCGATTTCCGATGCCTTAGACTCGTCAGACTTACTAGGCTTAATGCTCTCTTTGAAGTTAGCAGCCAACAGATCAACGGGCGGAATTTTAGGGTCGACTCCAGTACTCAGAATATGCTCATCCACCAGCTGCCGAACCTTCTCACCAACTTCATGCATGTCCAAACCTGCGTCACGATACAGGGTTTTAGATGCATTATGGATTTTACCCAGAAACTTCATATCAGGGATGAAAGGGGCTGCTGCGGCATCAGGCAAAATCACATTCAGCTGCTTGGCAAACTGCTTAAATGCCATATCGAACTGAGCTCGAACAGCCTCGTCTTTTAAAACCAATACGCACTCATCAATATCGCGGCTCTTCATGTCCTTAAAAAATGACATAGCACGAGTGTGTTTAACCTTTAACTTAGGGATCTCATCTTTCAAGCTTTGAATCGTCCCCTCAACATCTTCACTGCTAAACAGCTCTAAGGCTTCAGTTAGATGAGTCGCCAAACCATAGTAATCGACGACATAGCCACAGTTTTTACCTTTGTAGGTACGGTTCACTCGGGCAATGGCTTGCATCAAAGTATGGTCTTGTAACTTACGGTCGATATACATCACCTGTGCAATTGGCGCATCAAAGCCTGTAAGTAGCATGTCTTTAACTATTAGAAAGGCGGTATTATCAAATTTCTTATTCTTCTCTTCAGTACCCTGCTTATCGATACCGAAAGGCTTTTTAAAGTTACTGATAACTTTCTTTTGATGAACCTTATCTGTGTACTTTGCGATATAAGCTTTGTCGTTATGGTCGCCAGAGATAATCACTTCGGACGGCGGCGCCCCCAACTCATCTAATGTCTGCTTAAAGATGGCAGCCGCATGGCGACTCCCCACTACTATCATCGCTTTAAAACCATCGGGGCGAATATGCTCCCTATAGTGCTTAAGCAGGTCTATGCAGACCCAGCGAATACGGGCTGGCGCTTCTCGTACTGCACGCTCCACACCGTATTTCTTTTTAATTTCACGCTGCTCTTCCGCTGTGTACTCACCAAAGTATTCTTCAAATAGCTTATCCAGTGACTCCCCTGCGACTTCTGAGAGCACTTCACGTCCTTCGTACAACAGCTTAACCGTTGCGCCGTCTTCTACCGCTTGGTTAATCTTGTATTCATCGATATAACCACCAAAGGCTTGCCCCATCTTCTGGGTTTTGAGTAATGGCGTTCCAGTAAAGCCAATCTTTGGCGCATTTGGCAACGCCGCATTAATGGTCATCGCCAAGCCGCCAAATTGCGTTCTGTGCGCTTCATCGGCAAGCACAATAATCTTGTCGCTAGGGTTAAGATCGGTAAAACCAGCAGCAACGCCTTTTTGCTTTGCTTGCTCCTTCTCCAGGTCAGAGAACTTTTGTACCATGGCAGTGACTAAATCTGAGCTATCCTTCTTGAGCAGCTCTTTGAGCTGAGCTACAGAGCCCGCGTTATAGACGGTTTCCCCCTGTGCATCACGAAAAGTATTAGAAAGCTGCTCATCAAGCTGAGTACGATCGGTAATAAAAACTAGCTTGTACTGTTTCAGCTCTGGGTCACGGCGCATCTTCACCGCTAACATAACCATGGTCAGTGATTTCCCACTCCCCTGAGTGTGCCAAACCACCCCAGACTTTTCTTTTCTGTCTGAGCCATGTTTTAGACGTTCTATGACCTTGTTCACTGCACGATATTGCTGATAACGCGCCACCTTCTTAATCAACCGACCATCATCGATTTCAAACAAAATAAAGTTTTGCAGAATATCGAGAAAGTTAGCCGTGCTAAACATACCCGCAAGCAACCGTTGCTGCGCTGTCACATGGGTTGGCGTTTCGTAGCTCGCCAGAAGCTCGTCATACTGATGTGAAGGCTGTTGATATTTCGCTATAGGCTCAGCCACTTGTAACGGTCTATCAACCAAATCGACCTTACTTTGAATCGCGTCATCAGGAAGCTCAATCTTAATTCGAGAATGTAAACCGACTATTTTATTCTGCAACGACTGCTGTGCTAGCTGTTCGTCACTGAAAGGGAAAGCATCCTTCCAATCGCCATAATGCTGTGCGCTTGAACTTATTGTGCCGACTTTAGCTTGATCACGACAGGTAGACACCATTAGCTGGTTATACCAAAACAGCTTTTCAGCCCCCTCATTATCTTCACTATGGCGTAAATTCGCATAACGGCGTAGCTGATTGATTCCCTCACTCATGGGGCTAGATATATAGGGTGACTTACATTCAATAACGGCTAGAGGGATACCATTAACAAAGCAGATAATGTCTGGAATAATCTTCTGATTAACACCTTCCACTTTTAACTGATTAGTACAGATAAATTCATTGTTTTCTGGTCGTTCAAAATCCACCAGCTTAACCGTTTGCCCTTTGCGCCCTTTACCTAAATCCTGCTCTACCGATAGGTAACTCACCAAAGTTTGATAAAAGGCGTGGTTGTACTCCATTAACGCAGCAAAGTTGGGGTGTGTTACTTCACGCGAGACCTTACGTAAGTTCTCATCACTTATCCAAGGGTTAATCCGCTTAATCGCAGCTTCAAGGCGCTTAACTAGCACCACGTCACGCAGATAAGTTCTCTCGGGGTTGCCATCGATAGCAACATGATCAGGAGACAATGCCTTGCCAGGAATATAGCGCCAACCAAGGCTCACTAACTGCTCAATAGCAGGGGCTTCTACTTTGTTAAATTCGTCATTTTGCATTTATCTTCAGGACTCACTTTATATGAGCGGGCAGCTCTACTTGCTTGGTTTTAGCAAGATAATGCCCAATCGTCTCTTTTATTGAAGCGACACCGCATTCAGTCATTAACGACTCTAATGGTATTTCAAAGCCATATTTTGCAAATTTATTATCAATTTCAATATCAACAGCTTCACTGTAATCAGGGTAACGACCAGCTTCCCACTCCTGATAGAAATCAGTCTTCACATCTTCAAGCGCTCGATAAATGGCAACTCTTAAGTCACTTTTAGCATCAGCTACAGCCACTTTTAGGTTTAAAGCATCTGGCTGTCCACGGCACTGCTCATCGTTGACACCGGAGTCATTGATCACAATAAACTCAAGAATGTAATCACCCTTAGTCACTTGATTTATGTCAGCTACATTCTTGAAAACATAACGTGTCACGACACCTGGAAGCATATCCCATTGCCACTTTTTAAAAGGGTTTGAATTACTTTGTCCCGGTGATGAGAAACGTTGTGGAGCCCAAAAATAAAACTCGGTATCTGATTCGAGAGCAATCTTTTCAATGGTTGGTAGCAAGCGTTGATAATACGCAGCGAGTAGACGGTGCGCGGTGCGAACTTGAGAAAAGAGTTCATCCATTTCATTAGTCATGACTATTCCTTTATATCGTTCTTTAGATAAGGTTGAATCGACTGCAGGTCGAGAGGTTGAAACGTATTAGCCAGTAGCTCACTCATCGATAGAGGAGCTACGACGATATTAGTAGCGTTAAGAGAAATAGACTGTAATAAGCGATGTTCTAGAGTTAACTTAGGTAAAGGATAAGGAATAAAATGCGACCACTTGAAGGGAGACGTTTGCAAGCCATAAAGACCTAGCCCCTCCAATATATCCAATAAAATACACCCGTCTTGTTTGGTTATGAATGGTTCAAGCGCAGGGCTGCCTATATGAGTGATTTCCATTATATGCGAGCTAACGTCCTTCCACTCCAAAGCTGCCAACCCTTTTAACTCATCAAACTCCTGCAATAACTCCCCAGCCCAGCACTTAGCATCAGCCTGCCCTATACGCCCGATAGCAAGAAAGTACAAAGCCTTCTCATGGTCGCTGTTGGATTGCAGAAATGACTCTATCTCTTTCTTCCATTGACCAAAGTATTGATTTCCACCAGCTGGTGGCTTGACCTCAACAATGATATTGCATTGGTCAAAGTGGATGATTAAGTCGGGTTCTACTTGGTTACTGCCAGCCTCATGCTCATGAGTAAATCGAGGCCAATAAGTAATCCCTTCAAACTCACCAAAGCTATCTGGGGTCGCGCCATGGGAATTCTCGAAGCATCGAGTTAACAGGTAGTCTTGCAGGGAGCAAGACAAATAAGCAAAGCGCTCAAATACCGAAGAGGTAAGCAAATCTTCACGAGCTTTAAACAAGCTAGACCAACTGACCGACTCACCTTCGTTGAGGTCAACGCGTCCAGCCTTACCGTGCAGAATCGCTTTTAGCATATGAATAGTCCCTTAACTTCAAATCCATATTATCGTTAAGCAATATTACACACAGTTCAACACCGAGAAAGCTAAACTGCTCCCAGGATTTTAAAAAGTTTCAAATAATTGCTATTTGGACAATCTCCCCCCCACTGCAAGCTAAAAAAAGTTTGCCATTATCTCTCTCGTTGGCAGGGGCTCCTGCTAATGAAACTTAAATTTGGAGATATAAAAATGAGTACTAACAAAACCCCAATGACACCAGCAGCAGCCGCTCGCATTCAAAGCTCTACAGCAAAGCAAGGCAGTGGCAATGTAGCGAAAGGCAGCTTTGCAGCAAAAGCTCAAAGCGCAGCGGCTAAGAACTCTGGCAATGGCAAGCAAGCAGGCAAATAGCATGCTTTCCAAAGGCACAGCCGACACTGTCAAACGCATAAAAATAGTGCGGCTAAAGAAGTC
>NZ_JSFF01000021.1:0-89778 GCF_000773485.1 Shewanella sp. ECSMB14101
AGCTAAGAACTCTGGCAATGGCAAGCAAGCAAGCAGGCAAATAGCATGCTTACAAATGGTACAGCCGACACTATTAAACGCATAAAAATAGTGCGGCTAAAGAAGTCACCCAAAAGGTGGAAGCTGAAACAAGGAGATACCCGACATGGCAAAGCATGACGATGACAATCATAGCAATCAACTGAACCCAAATAACGATGCCTATTGGCAGAGTCGTGGTGAGGATGAGCGCCCAGATGATTGGCAAGAGCAGCTAGATAACGACTAGTTGCTCAAATATCGAAACTACTGGCAGCTTAATCAGTTGTCAGTAGTTTATTATTCAGCCACATGCTTTTGTAATGTTGGAAATACCTCGGATAATGAGCAACGACTTTCTCCATTATTTTTCCAGCGTTATGATACTGAGCAATTTGAAATTGCTTAGCAACAAAGAGGTCTAACCCTTTCGAAATACGAAAATAAATTAGAGCAGTTTCAGGGCAATAACCTTCAACAGACTTAAATGCAGCTTCAACGAATAACCTTAGCTTTAAATCTGATGGCATATTGACCCCTCTACGCCAATCTTTTAAGCGATTATATTGCCTGTCTCTAAGCAACTCCTCACTCTCTCCAGAATCGTCAATAGCAATAAAGCCAGATAACTCCCGCCAACCAATGCCGTTGTTACCCAGTGATTCTTTAAACTCCACCAGCATAGCTTCAAAACACGTCATTTGTTTATCCTCATGCACCCACCTATTGATAACAGAAGAAAACACTCCAACGTAGTTATCTACATCTAGATCGCCCCAGCGCCTTTGTTCATAAAGTACTAAACCCACTTCAAAGTGAGCAATTGCTGCAAGATAAAAGTCTAAATTAAGGTGATAAACAGCTTCCAACAATGCATTTATACCCTCCTCTTGTTGAAACATAGGATCATCCGGTGCTTGTGGGTAACGGGAGTAAAAATCCAATTGATCAGCGGGTACCAAGCTATTAGCTTGCCATGTCGTTAGCTGAGCCAGCCAAACTGCATTGCCATCATTTTTATCAATAAAACCCGATTTAATTTGGCTCCTTATTGCTTTAACCATTTGGTAGTCTGCGTTAGATCTTGCTTCAATAAAGTCACACAGTGTAATCAGCTCGCTATCATGGGGAAAAGCGCTTAAGCCATTTGATATGGAATGCCATAAGCCTGCATTTGAACCAACGCGCATTGCACGGAATGCTTTCAAAAATGTGGGCAGATTCATTATCTTTTTGAACGGTATTGGTAAATGGTTTACCCAACGATACAATTTATTAACTGTCGGCTTAGCCACGCCATTGCTGATCAGTGCAGCTCTTGAACTTCGACCAACATTTAATTTTCGCTCATAATGATTTTCAAGCAATGGCAACAACTTTATAGCATTATTGGGAAACCCCAGCAGTTCAGCCACCTCTTGTGGAGATGGTAGAAACAGACTCGGGTATTTGGGTGATTTAAAAACGTACTTACCATCCTTGTTAGGCTTCATTTGCAGTAACCTTAGGCAATTCTTGCTTCATGCAGCGCAAGTAATAGTCAGCATATCGACTAAGCTCCTCTTGCAGCACTAGGGTCAAATCATCTGCATGCTTATAGTTATTGAAAGGAGCCTTTATCTCTATCAGCAGCTTATCTAATGCTATCGTTATGTGGGCATAAGATAACAGCATAGCGCCGCAGTCTATGTCATTTGGCCCGACTAAACTGGCGAAAAACTGTAGTAGCTTATTAACAGAGGGCATGTTTTGGCTGTTACGCCAGTATTTAAGCTGCCTGTATTGCTCATCTTTTATTTTTTCAGCGCGCTCAGCCTTGTCATCGATATCGATATGTGCAGCGAGTTGCCGCCATGTACATTCGCTACCCTGCTTCATGCTATAAATTCGTTTTATTTCATGAAGTAAACCGTCAAAGCAATTTTGGGCTTCACCTTGGGTATAAAACAAAATTCCTTTTGTTAAGACACCATTAGGTTTCAATACTAGGTTCGCATCTGTCGTAGTCGATAGAATATTACCCACCTCAAAATGTGCGATTGCCGCCAGATAAAAATCCAATTGCAGCCTAACCGAACACCTAAAAACTGATAACTCAGACTCTTTGTCTTTTATTGGTTGCTGCTCATGTTGTAGCAACCAATGGCAAAGCATTTCCCAGGTCGAACTTTCAACGTCTGAATGCGCCAACCAAAAAGTCGATTGTAATTGCAACTTATCTGCCAGCGTCATTGCCTCAACATCTCTGTTTTCAAATTGCGATTTGATTTGCTCAAAACACACAACGTCATCATTGCAACGTTGTGTTAAAAAGCTAAGCAGAGGTTTAAATTCATTAAAACTGGCAGATGAATGTGCCCGCTTCATGTCTTCTGAGTTATTAACTAAAGAGTACCAGCCTAATGCATTAGAGTTGACTTGTGCACTTCGCGTGATGGTAATCTCAGTATAAATAGAGCTATCTGTGAACACTCGATGATAGAGTTCCTTTGTCCACTGGTACACTTTTTTGACTGATGGCAATCCAACACCTGAGGTGATTAACTTATGTCGGCTACTGGATTTAATATCAAGCGGTAAGTTCAGTTCCTGTTCCGCAACCTCCATACCGAACAGTGTTGGGTTACGTATGCCAAATAGTTTTAGAACGGTATTTGGAGGCGGTAAAAATAGGTTACTTATATATCCAGTTGAAAATACTATTGGCCGACTAGCTTGATATTCAGATTCAAGCTGTCTAAATGCTTCATCAACTAAAGCAGAAAGTGATGGTTCTGGCAAAGCATCCTTGCTCATGATTATCCTTGTGTCAGTCAATTTTTAATATTTACCTAGTTTCTCTATACCAACAGTCAAACAGTGTAGTGATAGGTGATTACCTTTAGGTCTTTGTCATCAACAACCCATGGGCTTTTGATCACTGCAATGCCACCTGAAGGCGTTAGTTCATCAAGCTGAATAGAGTGAAGTACATACAGAATAGAGTTATCATAATGCGCTCTGGCATGCTCGACCTCACTTCGAGTAACAATCACTTTATCGCCATTACTCTGCGTACCCTTAACCTCAACAAAGTATGTTATGCCTAACCTTTTAAATTCTAAATCAAAGCTGCATGTTTTTGAACGATCTGCAATGAACTCATAGTCTTGGGACTTAAAATACTCAACAGCTTTCCTCATCGAGTAGTCTTCAATCACTTTACGCTGCTCTGCAGACTGATTGAACCCTTGTCCATCATCCCCGCCAGCCTCTAAGGTATCCTTTTCGATTCTGTCTACTTGACCATTAGATAACACATACTCAATTGCTTCTTGAATCCAAGTATCTACTTTAAGTTGACGTCGCTGATCGTAAACATAAAACACATTCGACTGCCCTGGACGTCCAGCTTTGTCATAATCTTGTCCAGCAATCGAATAAACGCGCTGTTCTGCTGGCAATAATCGAGCATTGTTAGAGTCGCACTTTAAGTTAAAGCCTTTGTCACCGCGTTTATGCTGGTCACTCGGCTGTTGAAAATCTCGATATACGCGAGAGTTGGTATACCAACCAACAATACTTTGGTAGCCGTCAGGACTGCTTTTGGAAAAAAAGATAACCGTCACGCCATCAATATATTCAGCATTAGTTGCGGCACTCGGATCGACTCTTCTTAAATTTACCCCAGCAGGAATCTCATTCTTGATAGAGGACTGACAATACCCATAGATAATCCCATTAACATCACGAAAGTTATACTGCTCATGACCATCATTGGTGTCAGCATTGTAAGAGCCTGCCCCCTCAATATTGGCATCAAGATCAGAGATACCATCGTAAAAATTCATACTACCGATACGTGCAAATAGTACTTTCATCTTTCATTCCTTTGAGTTGTCTTTAAATTAAAAGCAGGGGGGATTCGCTTAAGATTCAAGTCTTGATGGCGACAAAGCATCCTTGATTATGATTATTCCTTGTTTTATCCCGTTATTTCTATCCAGCTACGAATAGCGCGACCATAGGCTGCGCTCTCTTCATGCTAGCTGTTATCGTTAATCGAGCTTCACTCGCACCTTGCCCGTGAGCAGATCTTGCATCAGGGCTTTTTTGAGGACTTTCCTTTTTACGAGCTTCGCCTGATGGTTTTGTATATTTTCATCTATCGAGTCTAAAACTCCACAAATCTGATTCTGTTCTTCCATAGATGGCAGTAATACAGGGAATTGTTTGAGCTGAGTGGAATTTATAGATGCGAGATTCGTTGTTTGCTTAGCGCATCCCATATAGTACTTTTTGCCATGTTCAGACCCTGAAAGGTGATTGAAGAACTTGGGACTCAACTTGTCCACATTAGTTCTAACAACGAATACGTGATTTTGATGCGCACAAGGAGTAATTTGCCCCGACCAAATACTTCCTCGCCCAAGCTTGTCAAAATCCCCACCTTCATTTACTAAGACATCATTTTCTTTAAGAAGAAAACGACTCGATTTGCTCCTAGGAATCATGATGTTTTTTATTTCACTCAAATCTAGAAATCCATCCTGAACATTTGCAACTCGTAAGTAGGGTAACTCAACTAAGTCCCCAGTAAGCTTCGAACTTTTTGCAGCACCAGTTTGAATAACAGCTACGGACTCCAATTTAACAACCTCCCAGCTCTTGGGGATTCTACCAACGGGTGAGTCTTTGAATTCGGTGTGGGGTATGTAACCCTCTCCATCGCCTGCACCTTGCTTAGTGCCGATCCCCTTAGTTAGCAACTCTTGCATCATGGCGGTTTTAAGGTCTTTAAGCTTATCGATTTTCGCTTGGGTCTTTTCAATCACCTCATCCACTGACGTCAAAATCGCAGCAATCTTTTGCTGTTCAGGGAGTGGGGGAAATAATGCAATAATCGATTCAATTTGTTGATTGCTAATGTTTGGTTGAGCTCCACCAATTGCATCAATTAGAATTGATTGAACAAAACTGTCTTTCGCTGTTACTTGATGAATATAATCCATCGAAACATCATTAGACCCCTTAGCGAAGAATCTGCCTACTCGTTGATTTAAATATGAATAGTTATTTAAAGTATAACGACCTACTTTTCCTGTCGTTGCACCTGACATGGCTATTAAAATATCGCCATACTGAACTTTGAATCGACTAAGTGACGCATCTTCATTAGCAAAAATAGAACTATTTAGATTAATGCTTCCATCTTTTTTGATATTTGAAATACGGACAACAGGAATACCAACTTCGGTAAAAGCTTCACTTTTAAAAGCATTGCCACCTTGAATACCAACATACTTACCTAATTTGTTCTGCACCCACCCCTCTGGAATAGTATTACTCATAACCCAGCTCCTTCAGGTAGCCCTGCATCACTTGCTCAGCTGTCGCGACTTCAGCATCAAGCTGATGCAGTGATACTTGGTACTTGTCCCACCAGCGCTCTAGTTGGCCGACAATTGCTCCTGCATTGTCGGCATTCCCGCCGTCCATGGTGGTCAGCCCATTACTTTCACTGTTTACTAGCTCAGCACTCTCTATACGCTCAATACTTTCTATTAGCTCAAGGCTGTTCTCAACAAGCGGGCGGATCTGCTCTTTGGTTTCGATTTCGGCTTTAAATGCGTAATAGCCATCATTGGCTCTATCGAACACAACCGAGACATCGAAACCTTTGAGGATCTCTTGTTGAATGTACTCATCTTCCACTTCACGTACTGGAATGCCGCCGTGAAGTATGGCGCGCACATCGAAGATCTCTACTGGTGGTGAGGTGTCGGCGTAGCGGCGAATGTTGAGGTTGTAGTCGTTATCAGCAATTTCACTTAACTCAACCACCTTAGAGTAGCGCTTGATCTCAGCGTAACTGTCGAAGGTATCGACAATCTTAACGATATCTTGTGGGCGCAGCCTGTTTTGATTTTTACCCTCTTCAAACTCAAGCTCACTGTTAATGAACAGTACCTTGCCCTTTCGTTCACTAGGCTTCTGCTTATTGATAATCAATAAACACGCTGGTATGCCTGTGCCATAGAATAAGCCCGATGGTAGACCTACAACCGCTTCTAGCAGGTCATCTTGTAGTATCCCTTTGCGAATATCTTTCTCGCTTGAGCCACGGAATAACACCCCATGTGGCATGACTACGCCAACCATACCCTCGCTATTGGTACTGGCTATCATATGCTGCACAAAGGCTAGGTCTCCTGCATCTTTTGGCGGTGTGCCATATGGGAAGCGCCCAAAGCCGTCATTGTCGCACTCATCCTTACCCCACTTTTTAAGCGAGAAAGGCGGATTGGCAATAACTCGGTCGAAAAGCATTAACTCACCGCCTTGGGTGTGCTTAGGTTCGCGCAGGGTATCGCCCTTTCGAATGTCTGCACTGTGAACCCCATGCAGGAACATGTTCATCTTACAGATTGCCCAGGTGTTCAGGTTCATCTCTTGCCCAAATAGCGACAAGTTAGTCGCGTTCTCACCATGGCTGGCAAGGTAGTTACGGGTTTGTACTAACATACCGCCTGATCCAGATGTTGGGTCATAGATACGCATACCTGCGTGGGGCTTAAGCAGTGCCACCAGCAGCTGCACCACCTCAGAGGGGGTATAGAACTCACCCCCCTTTTTACCGGCACTATCGGCAAACATCTTGATAAGGTATTCGTATGCTGTGCCGAGCATATCAGGGCGCTCAAAGTCGGCATTACGTAAACGGTGTTTATTAAAGTGCGATAATAGGTCTTGTAGCTTCTTATCAGACAGCTTGTTCTTAATGTTGAAGTCGATAGTGACTAACACGCCTTCAAGGCTTGAGTTGTGTTCTTCAATCGCTTCAGCTGCCGTATTGAGCGCCTCACCGATGTTATGCTTTAAGTCTTTCAGCGCAGACCAACGGGCATTTGCAGGCATGAAAAACGTATTGTCATACTCATCTTCGTCTTCGGCCAATGATTCAGCCTGCTCGAGAGTTTTGCCCTTGTCGAGGTAATACTGCACTACCTTCTCACGCTCTTCATCGAATGCATCAGACAGACGCTTAAGGAACATCATACCGAAGATGTAGTCTTTAAATTCAGACGCATCCATATTGCCACGCAAGATATCGGCGGTTTCCCACAGGAAAGATTCAAGCGTTTGCAAAGAGAGTTTGTTAGTCATGTATTACGCTCATAAATAAGGAAATAAAATAGAATGCTACGCCTACAGGTGTTGGCGACACCTTCGCGTTTTAAGACGCCCTAGAGTTTACTGATATGCCCGTTTCACTACAACGTGATTGACATGTTTAAGCGACTTTAAGCTCAATTCTGCTGGTTGAGTAATCTTTCGTCTGCGGAGGGCGGCAGCCTTTACCAACGGCTTTGGCAAAGTAGCTTATGCGGTATACCACAGCCTGGATTTGTTCAAAGTCATCGCGACAGACGTTGTAGAAGCAGTTTTTAGGTGTAAAGCAGGTACCCGCCATATCCTCCCAAACCTGATTGACCATCTCTAACACCTTGTGCGGGTATTGCACGATACGCCCATCCATAAAGAGCGCATAGTGATAATGCTGCGCTTGAGCAAGCTCCTGTTCTCGCACCCAGCAATAGCCGAGCTTCTTTATGGAATACCTCTTCTTTAATCGTTTAAATAATCGCCTGTTGAATACAGTGATCCGCTTGTTATTTGGATTGTAATCCCGCTGGTGCAGGTCAAAGCGAAGCACATGCACTCGATTATAATGACTCAGCATAATTAAGAATTGACTGATAAACCGTTTAGCCATTGAGGGATATATCCCCGATGGTTTAGCATTGACTGACCAGGTTGCCCCTAAACAATCAATAACCGGCGAGTCGCTAACATACATAACACCTCCCCAAAAAGCGGGGAGATATTATTAAATACCCCCGCAGAAGAGGCTGCTGAAATAGCTCACCGATAGGTGCTACACAGGCTACCAGCCATCTAAGACTACAAAAGTTAGGCTTACAATCCCTAAAATGATGTTTCAGGTTGTTTGCTAGCAGTAAAACAAATAAATTCAGTGTATTAACGTAATTGGTTAGCTCAAATACCATGCTATAATCCATGCGCTTGATAAGGTTGTGGTCGGCAAACTGTTAACCTTAAAAGTGATAGAAAAATGGCTCCTTCAAAGGAGCCATATTTTTTGTCATGCTCTAATCGAGTCAATCGTCATTGGCTGAATCCATTGGGTTTTCAATACCCAGCTTCTCCATAATCCAGCCAAAACCGCGTCGCAACTTGATGCTTTTCAACTGCTGGCTATCACGCTGTAACTTCTCATTATTGAGCTTGCTCCACACTGAGACTTTCATGGCGAGAGGCTCTTTGAGAAACAGGTCTATTTGCTCAGGTGTCATATAGTGCTTACTAAGCTTACCGCATTGAGCCACGCTAAAATCAATAAGGTAGCCATTTCGTAACTCACTGACATAGCCATCCTCTTTAATCACCTCAACGTCAGCTATGCCGTATCCCATAGGAGACGTTGAATAGCCATTCAACCAAAACAGCATGATCTGCCTATGTTTCTTATGCATGCTAGACAGTAACTCGTGTGCCAAAGGTGCGGACTTAGGCAGGGTATCCATGTTTATCGCCAAGTTGCCGATACCAACTTCGAAATTGCTATTAATCATCATTTGCAGCCTCCCCAAACTTACCGTTAATAAACTGATCGTGTAGATCTGCTCTATACCTAACGCACCGCTTGCTATAGCGTATGCCTTTAGGGTAACGCCCCTCATTTTCAGCTCGCCATAGCCATGTACGCCCTACGCCGATAGACTCGCAAACCTGCTGCTGTGTAAGCAGACGAGGTAATGGTTCAAATTTATGCATTTTTTCTCCTGACAGTTTTACTAGGTTTAAGTTTGTACACACTGTATGGGAGAAAATGACTAAAAAAAAACGCATAAGGGCGTAATGTGTCTTTTACGTTTAATTTGTGCTTATCGTTTTCTTCTTAGCCTTTCGCCCTTTCTCTATGCCCTTTTCGGCTAAAGCCACTTTTATTGCTTTTTCATAGGTGCGAATAGGTATACGTAGATCGCCACGCTCTTCATCTAAGCGCTTTGCTAGGTGCGCAATCGACATTTGCTTAACATAGCGAATACCCTCAGCTCCCAGGCGCTTTTCTATAAATTCACGAGCCTCTTCTTCGCGTTTTAATGTCGTTTTTGTCTTTGTACCTTCTTTATTTATGCTGTTTTGAATACGTTGGTGTTTCTTGCGGGCTCCATCATTGATGACAGACCCCTGGCTTTGACCTAGGTCTTCGGCTTGAGCAATTACTCGCCAAAAGGCGAACAATAAATCGAGCAAGATTAACTGCATCGATGGCAAATCTGGGCTAGAAAAGGCAAGTGAGTTTATGTCAGGAAGGGGAATTTCTTTTGCGAGTACTCTATCTTTCAAAGAGTAAATGATGCTAATTTCTTCGGAGTTACCACCAGGTTCAAGCAGATGCTTATTGGCTTGAAAAGCCTTGGCTAATAGCTCTTCTCTGGACACATCCAACCGGCTACACGTATCAACAATCACATCGTCAAACGTTTTAAGCACATAAACTATTTGCCTGAGCTGCTCCTCTATAACCCGCTCATTCCTTGCATCAATAGACTCTTTCTTTTTGGCTGCCCTTCTCTTGCGCTCGTCTGAACTGACTAGCTGTGGAGGCGTACGCTTGGATTCGGCTTGAGGCTTAGATAAATCTTGAACGTTAGCGTTATTCATTGCTGTTCCTCTATGTTTTGCAAAGAACCACACAATAGAGAACAGCGTTAAACAAAAAACAAACTCTCATCACATAACAGGAAAACGTAGCCTTATCAAAAATTTAAAGCGAAATCAGCGCTGATATTTGTCTGTAAAACAACGCTATACATTTACAGCCATTACATTAAGATTTGTAGTTTTGACAAAAAAATCCCCCTCAAAATTTGGTCTAACTCGATAATCCTACGGGAAAAAATCAACCGACTTGTGCACCCTGATCGACATCACATTTTAAAAAAATAATATTTTCAGAAACTTCCGAAATGGCATCTAGTCTCTCTAGCCAGCGCTCCATCGCTGCCTCCTTTTCTACCAGATAGTCGCTGCGATTATAGATGCCAGCCACACCTTTCAACACATGCCCAAGCTGTGACTCGATGACATGAGGCATAACACCTAAATCCGCTAAACCCGTCGCTACTGTTCTTCGAATATCATGTAGAGTCCACTTATCTTGATGCCCTAACTTTTTGTATATCGATCCCCCCCAAACAGCCACAGCCTTGTCTGTTTTAACTTCTGCGAGCAAATAATCACTCCCTTGTGCCTTAGCATCTTCTATGAGGCTCTCTATCCAAGGTATAAGTGCAACGGGAATGCGGCGCTTAATTTCCGTCTTAGTTTTGCTGTTCGACTTAGGTACCGTCCATATCCTGGCGTCTAAATCCCACTCGGCAATTTGCGACAATCTGACTTCGTTAGTTCGACAGCCAAAACAATACAGTAGCTTAAGCATGTGTTGGTAATAAGGAAGGCAACACTTAGCCTCGACCCAATCGACTAGATCTCGTAGTTCTTGCCAATTACCATCTTTGATCAGTGTTCTAGATTTACTGATAGGGGTGCGTGCGCCAATGGTTTCAACGTCAATCTCATAAATATCAGCACTCGCTTTAGCATAACCGCGCTTAGCACAATACTTGAGAATCAACTTTAAATTGGAGAGCACTGTGAATGCTGCGACAGGATATTGCTTTACCCGAGTCTTTGGGAAAATCTCTAACATATTGTGGGTTTTAAGCCTGTCAACAGGGAGAACTTTAACACGCTCAGGTATCCACTTATGAAGCTGTTGCCGGTTTACTTCCGCATTTCTTCGATTGTCTACTGCATAATTGTCAATCCAATAATTAACAGCATCCCAAAGCGTTATTGGCTTTAACGTCTGAGCTTCTCCTAGCTTTAGCTCTATTGCCGGATCTAACCCCTCAGCTAACCACTGACGGCATTTATCCCGCTTCTTACGAGCGGCAGCTATCGATAGATCGGGGTACTTACCTAAGGCTAATTGCTTTGGGCTAGTGGTTCTAGCACCAACCCTATACCTAAACAACCAAAGTGCATTGGCTTCAGATTTATTGGAAGGCGTGAATCGAATAGACAAACCTAAGCCATCTGCGACAGATTTCGGCTTATCTTGAATCTCCTTTCTTAACCTATCAATTTTGGCTGCTGTGAGTTTGTTCTCTGCCATCTCATTCCCCATTTTAGTGACACGCATAGTGACACACACCTGAGTATACCTAGGGGAATTCAAGCGAACAACAAGAGACAAACTTTAACCATATCCGATTGAAAACAATGTGATTTATTACACAAACTCAATTTAAGTAAAACAACGAAAAACAATGATTTTGGAAATCTTACAAGAAGTAATTTGTCTGTATCGGCAACACTTCTGTGTTGCCGATATATTTTCCCTTATGCTTCAAACCGCTAATTCTCGAATCTCTCCAGCTTTACTTTCTGAATCTCAAATCTCTTCAGCGCCATCAATGTCAGTAAACGATATCGTTTCTAAACATAAAAAAAGCGCCCCTGAGGACGCCTTAATAAAATCATTTTAGCGCTGGCTATCAGCCTTCTGGCGTAATATCAGTCTCTTGCGATGCGGTTAACGATGGTGCGGAAATTACCATAGGAATACCGTTTTGAGTCAACAGGGCATCATTGGCCTTAGTGTTGTCGACCCCTTCTTGGCTAATAAACTTCACAATCTTACTGCTCAGGCTAATCACCTTCTCGCGCGGCTGATCTTCTGACTCTGATAACGGCGAATGTACCTCGATGATCTGACGGCCATCTGGCTCTGAGGAGATCTTAACCGTTTGGTTAATCACTCTTACACTGTCGCCATATTTAGACTGGTGGAATAACCACTCAATATCATCTGGATTCAGCCTGATACAGCCGGCGCTTACCCGCATGCCGATACCAAAATCTTTATTAGTACCGTGAATAAGATAGCTACCATCACCATAAGAAAGCTGCATCGCATACTTTCCAAGCGGATTGTCAGGACCTGCTGGCACCACTCTCGGTAAGACCTCACCGCGCTCGCGCAGATGTTCGGCGCGCAGACTCGCCGGCGGAGTCCAGCTTGGGTTTGGAATACGCGCCTTGATCTTAGTGGTCATCTCAGGGGTCTCACGGCCGATACGACCTATACCCACAGGGAAGACATGCACCTCGCGACCATTTTTGGGGTAATAGTAGAGGCGCAACTCTGGCAAGTTAATCACTATCCCTTTACGCGGCACATCCGGCAGCAACATCTGAGTCGGGATCACCAATTCTGTACCTGGTGTCGGCAGAAAGGGGTCCACACCTGGGTTGGTTTCCATCAACTCTAAGATCCCAATATTGTATTTATCGGCGATGGTCTTGAAGTAATCCCCCTTCTGCACCACATGGGTTTGCAGCTCGCCAATAAGACGTCCGCCGTCGGCTGGCAGGGAATAAACATTGGCAAGTAACTGCAGTGGTGCGAGACTCAAGATGAGCAACAGCAATTTACGCATCATCAATACTGGTTTCCAAAAGTTAAGTGAATGATTGGCTCAAAGAGTAACCCGAGCCGTGGCGATTTTCTAGTGGCGGTTAATGTCACCCGCCCCACTAGGCATCCTTAGTCGCTAAGGTGAGGTAGAGATCGATCTCAAGCTGCGCAAAGTCCTGCTGAGCAATTTGCCGCTTGACCTTATCGTTTGCACGCCAGGCATAAGGCGTCATTTCAAGTAGCGTTAGCGCCTGCTCACCGTTAATGTCCAAATTAAAGCGAATGTGTTCGCTTGCCACTAAGGTCAAACCACTGGGCTGCTGCGGCTCACCGCCTTTCTCGACTAAATTAGGGTAGATAAACTCTCTTATCTGCCACAGATGCCGCGGCCCAGGCGACAACCACATCAGATGCCCGCCCGGCTTTAACACTCTAAGCAGTTCTTTACCCTTAAGCGGCTTGTCAATCAAGGTCACCAAGTCGAAACTGGCATCTTCAAAAGGGAGTTTTTTTAACTGACTCTGGATCAGGCTAGCCCCCGATTGCGCCTTGGCCGCGACAAACAGGGCGTTCTCCGCTTCGGCGATGCCGGTTTGCGATACCGTGAGGGATAAGGCTTCGAAAACAGCTGCCAGCGCCCTTAGGTAATAGCCTTCGCCGCAATCGAAATCGAGATGACTAAGGGTTGTCTCTGCCGGAGTCAACGCACTCAACTGACGCTGCATCGCCTCAACAACCGGCGTGAAAATGCCAGATTCCAACAGGAAGTGTTTTGCGCGCATTAACTGGCGACTATCCAGATGCGGCTTCTTGGCCTGGCTAAAGACCCAGTAACCTTGCTCTCCCTTATCGAAATGATGCTTGTTGGCGCAGTGCAGTCCCTCGGATGCCTGATGGACATGCAATGGGCTGTGACAAAGGGGGCACAAATAATGACTCTTCATGATAATCTCTCATGGCCTAGGCGATCAGGCAAAAATAACGACACACAATACGGCGCCTAAGGCTAAACGATAGATGACAAAAGGCGTCATCCCCATACGACTGATGATCTTCAAAAAGTAGTGGATACAGAGATAGGCCGCAACAAAGGAGAGCACAGTCCCGATGATTAGCGCCTGATAATCTATCGCTTCCTGACTAGAAAGTAGATCTTTAACCACTAAGATCGCCGCCCCCAGACTCACAGGCACAGACATCAAAAATGAGAAGCGCGCTGCTGCTTCACGGCTTAGCCCCAACGCCAGCGCCGCGGTAATGGTTGCCCCCGAGCGAGAGGTTCCAGGGATCAACGCCATCGCCTGGGCGATACCGATAAGCAGTGCCTTCTTCCAGCCCACCTGAAACTCGTTAAATCCTTCACGATTAAGCTTATCGGCCCACCACAGCAGCAAACCAAACACTATGGTCGTGGTGGCGATCACCTCGATATTACGCAGATGAGTCGAGATAAAGTCTTTGGCGGTAAAGCCGACAATCACCGCTGGTATGGTGGCTAAGATGATCCACCAGGCAAGCTTGCTCTCCTGGGTCTGCTCCCGTGACACTAGGCTGCCGGTCCAGGCGGTAAACATGGAAAATAACTCACGGCGAAAGTAGATCACTACGGCTAACAGAGAACCTGTATTGACTGCCACGTCAAAGGTCAGTCCTTGGTCCTGCCAGTCCAGTAACTGCGCCGGCAAAATAAGATGCGCCGAACTCGAAATAGGTAAAAACTCAGTCAGGCCTTGGATCAGGGCCAAAACAATTACCTGAAAAATATCCATGATTATCCTTTAAGGTTTAGGTCGGGTAATGAAATTAATAGGACCATTGAAACTCGATAGGCCAGAGCTTCTGCTGTGACTTATCATAATTATCCCACAGGGTCTGGTAGGAAAGCTGTGCGACCGGATGCACCCGCTCAGGGGCAATCTCCGCCAGCGGCCAGAGCACGAAGGCATTGGTGGTGATCTCAGCTCTTGGCAACACGATGGGCGATGCGGTCACCAAGTCGTCATAGAGCAGCAGATCCAAATCTAAGGTACGGGGGCTAAACTTTTTCGCGCCTGGCAGGCGGCCATTGTCTGACTCTATCTGCTTAAACAGAGCGACCACCTGAGCAATGCTAAGTTGCGTGTCGGCGCCCACCACCATGTTGAGAAAATTGCTACCATCAAAGCCAACGGCTTCACTTTCAAACACGCTGGAGAGACACAGGTTATCGAAATGCTCAGCCAGCGCCTTTAAGGCCGCGTTAAAGTAACGCTCTGGATGAATATTACTGCCGATACTGATAAAAATACGAGCCATGAGTCTACAGATGACCTCGCTCTATCTCGACACCCACCGCCTGAGCACTGGGCACGGCACCGGGTTTCATCACCCTCACCTTCACCCAAGGCACATCGAACTCCTTCATCACACAGTCGGCACAGATCTGCGCCACGGTTTCAATCAGTTCTATCGGCTTTTCGGTAATTAGCGCGGTCAGACGGTTAGAGACAGTCTCGTAACACAGGGCATGGTGATAATCATCATTGGCCGCCGCTAAACTGTTGTCCCAAGCCATTTCGAGATCGATCAGCAGGTTCTGATGGATCTGCTTTTCCCACTCATAAATACCGATAACGGTTTCGACTTTAAGCTGTGAAATAAGCACCTTGTCCATAATGCCTCCCGATAGGCAACAAAATTAGGTAATAGAAGAGGTCTAATAAGCTACAACGACCAATATGGTTATAATGGCGTGATTACACAGATATCTGTGATTTCCCCTTTCGTACAGCCAAAAACCCAAGTAGGATAAGCGACTGTAATGACAACGAAACAGGGATAAGAAAACGGTCGCGTCAAGCCCGTTGTCACTACATAAGCCCAATCAACCTGTGCGTAAAATACAAGGTTTAGCCGGTCGCCTCAATAACTAGGGCGGGATAATACCTTAAGAAGGATAAGGAAACCAATTTGAGCTTAACGCTGCTGACTCTAGCGCTGATATTGACTGCCTATCTGGCGGGGTCGATATCCAGTGCCGTGCTAGTTTGTCGACTCAGGGGATTACCAGACCCCCGTAGCCAAGGCTCAGGTAACCCAGGGGCAACCAATGTACTGCGTATCGGTGGCGCCAGTGCCGCGGCCATGGTGTTATTCTTCGATATGCTAAAAGGTGCTGCGCCTGCCTATTTAGCCTTTCGCCTCGGTGTAGATGCCGTTTCTCTCGGTTTAATCGCCATCGCGGCCTGCTTGGGCCATATCTTTCCTATCTTCTTTAAATTTAAGGGCGGCAAAGGGGTTGCCACCGCGTTCGGCGCAATGGCCCCCATAGGCGCCGATCTGTCGCTGGCCCTTATCGCGACCTGGGTCATATTGGTACTCATCTGTCGCTACTCTTCACTGGCGGCGATTATTACCGCCCTGCTGGCGCCAATCTACACCTGGTATTTTGACGAGCGCTTTACCCTGCCCGTCGCCATGCTCTCCTTGCTCATCGTTATACGTCACAGGGAAAATATCCATCGGCTGCGTAAGGGAGAAGAATCTAAGGTATCGCGTAAAAAACGAGCCAACGACGAATAGCCAAAGGGCCTTGTCGATCTCTGATATCACTCAGACTGATACTCACCAATGACTATCGACTGCCGCAAATCCGTGCCCTTGAATTCAGTGCAGATAATTTCAGTCTCCACCAAGCGCAAATAGCTGGTGACAGGCCAAATACAAAGAGAAAAAAGGCGACCTCACAGTCGCCTTTTTCATGTTATTTATACTGGTGGTAAGGAGTCCAGCGGCCAGCGCGGCATCCCTTTAACCGCCAAAGGCTCAACCTGTCCGGCCTTAAGGCGCGCCATGCCCACGTAGGCAATCATGGCGCCATTGTCGGTACAAAACTCGCCCCTTGGGTAGTAAACCTTGCCGCCTAAAGACTGCATCATCTCGGCCAGGTTCTCACGCAGGCGAGTATTCGCACTCACGCCACCGGCAATCACCAAACGGTTATAGCCCGTCTGTTTCAAGGCGCGCTTACATTTAATGGCCAAGGTATCGACCACGGCCTCTTCGAAAGCGCGGGCGATATTAGCGCGCGTCTGCTCATCATCTGGCTCATCGGCGATGGTATTAGCGGCAAAGGTTTTCAGACCAGAGAAACTAAAGTCCAGCCCTGGGCGATCTGTCATCGGCCGCGGGAATCGGTAACAGTTGGGCTCGCCCTTAGCGGCAAGCTTAGCGAGTCTCGGTCCACCTGGATAATCGAGCCCCATCAACTTAGCCGTCTTGTCGAAGGCTTCACCTGCGGCATCATCCACAGACTCTCCCAGCAACTCATAGCGCCCAATGCCCTCAACAGCCACCATCATAGAGTGACCACCTGAGACCAACAGGGCCAAGAAAGGAAATTCAGGTACGTCATCTTCCAGCATAGGCGCCAGCAAGTGACCTTCCATATGATGCACGCCCACCGCGGGTTTCCCCCAGGCAAAGGCCAATGAGCGGCCAACACAGGCGCCGACAAGTAGCGCTCCCACTAATCCGGGCCCTTTGGTATAGGCAATGGCGTCGATATCATCCTGAGTTGAATCAGCGTCTTTCAGCGCCTGCTTAATAAGGGGAATGATCTTACGCACATGATCGCGCGACGCGAGCTCAGGCACTACACCACCGTAGTCGGCATGTAGTTTCACTTGACTGTAAAGCGTATGAGATAACAGGCCTTTTTCGTCGTCATACACGGCGATACCCGTCTCATCACAAGATGTCTCTATACCTATAACTCGCATTTTTCCAAATCTACCTAAATAAAGTGGCGGACAATTTTACCTGCTCGCCGACGGAAATACCAATCGACTTAGTTTTTGCCTCTAACATCAAGTAAAACCTCGGCAAAGCCCCACAGGTACAGGCAATCACACATCTCCTCAGGCAAACCGACCATGATATCAATAGCAGAGAATGCTAAACTTTAACCTGTACCTCTGCAAAAGATCCCAAAAAGGATCGCGACAAAGGGGTTTACAAAAGGTCGACGGTCGGTATAGAATTCCGCACCATTTTTAAATTAACTTGGGTTAAGAAATTAACTCAATACAAACTACACCTAAGGGGTGATGGCGTATGCCAATTATTAAAGTACGTGAAAATGAACCATTTGACGTAGCTTTACGTCGTTTCAAGCGCTCTTGTGAAAAAGCTGGTATCTTAGCCGACGTTCGTGCTCGTGAATTCTACGAGAAGCCAACTACTGCACGTAAGCGCGCTAAAGCTGCTGCAGTAAAGCGTCTTGCTAAGAAGCTTTCTCGTGAAAACGCGCGTCGCGTACGTTTATACTAATCTCTTATGAGCCTAGTTGATCAGCTAAAAGACCAGATGAAAGAAGCCATGCGCGCCAAAGATAAGGTGCGCCTTGGGACTATTCGTATGGCACTGGCTGCCATCAAACAGATCGAAGTGGATAGCCGCGAGACGCTGAATGATGAGCAAGCCATAGCGGTCTTAACCAAAATGGTAAAACAACGTCGCGACTCTATCGCTCAATATGAAGCGGCAGGCCGAGACGAACTAGCGCAAGCTGAAGCCGGAGAGATTCGAGTCCTCGAGACTTTCCTGCCTAAGCCGCTTTCTGAAGAGGAAGTTGCCACGCTAGTTGATGAGACTATCCAAGCGGTAGGCGCATCATCCATGGCGGATATGGGCAAAGTAATGGGAGCATTGAAACCTAAGGTACAAGGGCGAGCTGATATGGCGTCAATAGGCGCTCTGATCAAGGCAAAACTCAAGTAACTTTAAGTCCAATGTATGAATGAGCCGTGCCTACGCACGGCTTGTTTGTTTCTACTCTTTCGGTTTAATTTCGCGAAAAGGCGGCATTTATACAGCAATGGCGATACCTCGTGAGTTTATCAATGAGCTTGTAGCTCGCACCGATATAGTCGATCTTATCGATGCTAAGGTCCCCCTGAAAAAGGCGGGCAAAAATCACTCTGCCTGTTGCCCCTTCCATAGCGAAAAGTCACCCTCATTTACTGTTAGTCGAGATAAACAGTTTTACCACTGCTTCGGTTGTGGTGCCCATGGTAATGCCATCGATTTTGTCATGGAATATGAGCGACTGGACTTTGTCGACGCCATTGAAGAGTTGGCCGGCCGTTTGGGTCTGGATGTACCGAGAGAGAAAGGCACGGGTAAACGCCGTGACGAAGGCTTAAGCCGGGATCTATACCAATTAATGGAAGAGGCAAGTCGCTTTTTCCAAAATCAGCTTAAGCAACATACAGATAAACAAAAAGTACTCGATTATCTCGAGCATCGTGGCCTGTCAAACGAAGTAATAGAACACTTTAATATCGGTTTTGCCCCCGAGGGTTGGGATGGCCTGCTCAGCCGTTATCGCCAGAGTCAGGATGCCCAGGACAAGCTACTGACCGCGGGCATGGTGATCGAAAACGAGGGTGGCAAACGCTACGACAGATTTCGTGATCGCCTTATGTTCCCCATTCGGGACCGTCGTGGCAGAGTCATAGGATTTGGCGGCAGGGTCTTGGGCGATGGTAAGCCAAAGTACTTGAATTCGCCTGAAACGCCCATATTTCATAAGGGCTATGAACTCTACGGCCTGTATGAACTCAAACAGAGACACAGGGAGCCGAATCAGATCCTGATTGTTGAAGGCTATATGGACGTCGTAGCACTGGCACAATTTGGGGTCGACTATGCAGTAGCATCGCTGGGCACCTCAACCACAGCGGATCAATTTCAGCTGCTGCTACGCAGTGCCAAAGAGGTCGTCTGTTGTTATGACGGCGATAAGGCCGGCACCGAAGCTGCTTGGCGCGCATTGGAAACTGCCCTGCCACTGCTCAAACCAGGCGATCAGGTCAAGTTCATGTTTTTACCTGAAGGTGAAGACCCTGATTCACTGGTTCGCCAAATTGGCAAACCAGCTTTTGAACAGCTTATCGAAAAGGCAAAACTGCTGCCCGAGTTTCTGTTTGACACCTTAGCCACGCGCTATGGCACAGATAAGGGCACCCTGGCCAAACAAGCCATGAGCCTGATTGAAAAAGTACAAGACACTGTGCTACAGAGTTTACTGCTGGAAAATCTGGCCTATAAACTCGGCATGAACAGTGCAGAAGAATTGCAGCGAAAACTGGGCTTCAAACGCATTGATGCGAAAAAGCCTCTGCAAAACAAAGCGCTCAAAGGACGCGGTACCCCATTGCGATTAGCCATCGCCCTGTTGGTACAGCACCCGCACCTAGGCAATAACCTGCCGGTGCAGCCAGCGCTAAAACATATCAAGATGGCGGGCATAGATTTGCTCACCCTCTTACTCGACAGAACTCGCGCAGAGAAGGTTAACAGCGCACAACTACTTGAACAGTTCAGGGGCGATGAACAACTCGCCACCTTGAAGAAACTAGCCCAATGGGAGCATCAAGTGGCGGATGAAAACCTTCAGCAAGAGTTCAAAAAAGCCCTGATATGGTTGAATAATCAATATATTGAGCAACGTTATCAGGAATTGAGCTTAAAACAGCACCATACTAAAGAAGAGCGGATGCAACTTAAAAAGCTCATAGCAGTAATCCAAGGACAAACTTAGAGCATAATTTATCTCGCAAAAGTAAACACTTGGACTAGCACAGCACAGTGCACACGGCTATAATTGACGATTTGCGCGGCACTCGTTGCCCGTCGTTGTAACAGTTACCCAACTTGGATGATATCTATGGAGCAGACTCCGCAGTCGCAACTTAAATTGTTGCTTGCCAAAGGTAAAGAGCAAGGTTATTTAACCTATGCAGAAGTGAATGATCACTTGCCTGCAGATATGGTCGATTCAGATCAGATCGAAGATATTATCCAGATGATTAATGACATGGGTATTCGCGTCTATGAGCAGGCGCCGGATGCCGATGAGATCATGATGTCTGAAGACAGCACCGATGAAGATGCTGCCGAAGAAGCTGCCGCAGCACTGGCTACGGTTGAAGCTGAGCTAGGGCGTACCACAGATCCCGTACGTATGTACATGCGTGAAATGGGTACGGTTGAACTTCTGACCCGCGAAGGCGAAATCGTTATTGCCAAGCGAATTGAAGAAGGGATCAACACGGTTCAAGCCTCTGTAGCCGAATATCCTCAAGCGATCGCCATGATCCTTGAGCAATATGATCGCTATGAAGCTGAAGAAGTCAGACTATCAGACATTATCTCTGGATTTGTTGACCCCAACGCTGAAGATGTTGCCCCAACGGCCACTCACATCGGCTCGGAACTTTCGGATGACGATCTCGACGACGAAGACGATGACGAAGACGAAGATGACGATAGCGATGAAGACGATTCGCCAAAGGGACCGGATCCAGAAGAGGCGCGAGAGCGTTTCACTCAGCTACGCCAGGCCCATGAAAACGCCCTGAAAGTGATTGAGCAGAAAGGACGCGAGCACCCTGAATCGACCGCAGCCCTATTCCAGATCGGTGAAATCTTCAAAGAGTTCCGCCTGGTACCTAAGCAGTTTGACCGCTTAGTTAAGAGCATGCGTGAAATGATGGATAAGGTGCGTATTCAAGAGCGTCTCATCATGAAGCTATGTGTTGAACAAGCTAAGATGCCAAAGAAAAACTTCGTTAAGGTTTACACCACTAACGAAAGCAGCATCGAATGGTTCAACGACGAGATCACGGCCAAGAAGCCTTATTCTGAAGGCCTGCAGATGGTGGCAGAAGATGTACAACGCTGCCGTGCTAAACTCGATGCTATCGAGAATGAAACCGGTCTGGCAATTGCGGCTATTAAAGATATCAACCGTCGTATGTCTATCGGTGAAGCCAAGGCTCGCCGCGCTAAGAAAGAGATGGTTGAGGCTAACCTGCGTCTGGTTATTTCTATCGCCAAGAAGTACACCAACCGTGGTCTGCAATTCCTGGATCTTATTCAGGAAGGTAACATCGGCCTGATGAAGGCGGTGGATAAGTTTGAATACCGTCGTGGTTACAAGTTCTCGACCTATGCGACATGGTGGATCCGTCAGGCGATCACGCGTTCGATTGCCGACCAGGCCAGAACCATTCGTATTCCGGTTCATATGATCGAAACCATCAACAAACTTAACCGTATCTCTCGTCAGATGCTACAAGAAATGGGACGCGAGCCTTCACCTGAAGAGCTGGCCGAACGTATGTTGATGCCGGAAGACAAGATTCGCAAGGTGCTGAAGATTGCCAAAGAGCCTATCTCAATGGAAACCCCTATCGGCGATGATGAAGATTCGCATTTAGGTGATTTTATCGAGGATACCACCCTCGAGCTGCCATTAGACAGCGCTACAGGTGAGAGTCTGAAGAATGCGACCCACGAAGTGCTTGCCGGCCTAACGGCTCGCGAAGCTAAAGTACTGCGTATGCGTTTCGGTATCGACATGAACACAGACCACACCCTAGAGGAAGTGGGCAAGCAGTTCGATGTGACCCGTGAGCGTATTCGTCAGATTGAAGCTAAGGCACTGCGTAAGTTACGTCACCCTTCTCGCTCAGAGATCCTTAAGTCTTTCTTGGATGAATAAGCCAGATTGACCTGAGTTCTTTCTCGATGAAAGCCAGCCCTAGGGCTGGCTTTTCTATTTTTCAACCAACAGCGAAAGCTGATTGAACAACAGATAAGCAGTTGAATTCAAAGTTTAGAATTCTTGCCAAATCAGTGGTGACAAGCGCTTTTAAACCTCGTATACTTCTTTGCGCTTTCGATAGTGACGACTATCCTAAGTCGGCCCCTTAGCTCAGTTGGTTAGAGCACACGACTCATAATCGTTAGGTCCACAGTTCAAGTCTGTGAGGGGCCACCAATTTAAAACAAAAAAGCCTGCATCCTATGCAGGCTTTTTTGTTTCCCATTTTTGCCACTCTTTTTTAATCCGGATCCTTAGCACTCTTCTCCGGCTGTAACATAGACTTCAACAGCTCAGATTGGCGTTTCAACATCAGCTGATTATTCACTCTCGCCTGGGTGATCACCCCATTGATCGGCTTGTGAATAAAATCAACGCCCCCTAACTCAAAACCGCGCATCTCCTGCTCCTCATCGTGATGGGCCGAAACAAACACTACGGCAATTCCTTGAGTATTGGGATCGGCTTTTAAGCGCTGGCACACCTCAAAGCCCGACATTCCGGGCATCTCAATATCTAACAGAATCAGATCCGGCTTAAAGCTTTGGCACAGGCTTAACGCCTCCTCGCCATTTAAGGCTGTGGCAATTTCATTGGTCAGGCTCAGCAGCTGCCGTAAAATGATGATGTTAACCTGCATATCATCGACGATCAGTATGCGTCCCTTTCGAGAAAAAACTAATGGATACAAATCATTATTTAACGCCATCGAAATCCTTTACTCCCAAATTGTACAGATGCCTACAATGACGCATTCTTCGCCTCGTTGTTGGATATAGGTTCATCTTGCAAGCGGCTTATTAAGGCTTGATAACAGGGTTTCACTCCCTTAAACAGTTGATTTAGCTTGTCACTGTTTTTCATTTTCGCCTCCGTTTCAAGGCTAAGAAACAACTCCTGCAACTGTATCGCGCCTATGCTACTCGATAGCCCCTTAAGACTGTGACTCAACTGTCTCACCTGCTCAAAAGCCTTGGCATCAATGGCAGCTTCCAGTTCATCCAATTGTGTCGGTGTGCTCTCACAATACATCTGACAGATCTCGCCAAACAGCACTTCGTTATTCATTAGGCGATTGAGCGCCTGCTTGCGATTCCAGACATACTCTTCATCCTTATTGGACAGCTGATCTGGCAATTCAGATGCCACCAGCTTAGGAGGTTTCCCTTCCCCGTCAGTGGTGGACAAAAGCCAGTCACACACCTTTTCCAATAGGCGCTGAGCCTCAATAGGCTTAGTGATGTAATCGTTCATCCCCGCCTTGATACACTTATCGCGCTCTCCCATCATGGCGCTGGCTGTCATAGCGATGATGGGGATATTGATAAACAGATCACCGGCATTCCCTGCGCGGATGGCCCTGGTACAGTCATAGCCATTGAGTACCGGCATCTGACAATCCATTAAGATGCAATCCACCCGATGCCCCTCACCGCATTGAGCGAGCTGCTCAAGGGCCTCCTGACCATTGGTGGCTTTAATAAACTCAAGCGGTAAGTCAGACAGGATCCCAATAGCCACTTCGATATTGATCTCGTTATCGTCGACCACTAACACCCGTGCGCCTTGAAGACGCTTCATCTCCTCTTCGCCTAAGCTACGCTGCTCATCCACATTTTGATATTTCTCAATCAATACCAAGCTTTTCCCACCGCCAAATTTCTGCATTAACTCGGAAAAAAGCAGCGGATTATTGAGGTATTCGAGCACGATATTATCCAGCGACTTATTTTGCTCAGCACTCTTTTGAAATGCCAACACCCGGGGGAGACTATCATGATTTTCGGCGAAGTCAGGCCATCGGCTATCGAGTTCCATCAACAAAGCGTGGCACTGTTCAAGAATAAGCACCTGAGGCAAGTTGTGCGTCTCTGTGCCCTCTTGGTTAAGGCTTTCTTTAAAGATCTCCTCGGAGACCAGCGTGCCGCCAAGCCGCGAGATTGCAGCCTCGACACAAGCCTGCTGCTCAGGATGCTCCAATAGCACGCAGCAGGGTACATCTTGGAGCACAGTTTCCGTGGCCATCAACTGATAGTCCTGCTGCCCAAGTAGCATGGAAAAGGTAAAGCAGCTTCCCTTCCCCTCCGTCGACTCGAAACTCATTTTGCCATGTAAGAGTTCACTCAACTCCTTACAGATAGATAAACCGAGTCCGCTGCCACCGTACTGAGCGGCGATGCTGGAAGTTGCCTGGGAAAAAGCACTAAAGAGCTTAGCTTGATTCTCTTTGGTGATCCCTATGCCTGTATCTGATACCTCACAGATAAACTCAAGCTCGCCCGTCTCTTTGAGTCGGCTATAGGCCTTTACCTTGATATAGCCACGGTCAGTAAACTTGATCGCGTTATTAACCAGATTGGTTAATATCTGCGAGAGCCTATGAGGATCGCTCACTACACTCTGGCAGCGCAGGTCAATCACATCTATGATGAACTCTACGCCCTTCTCTTGAACCTTTACCGCCATACTGCTACAGATACTTTCAACCAAATTTATGGGGTTAAAGCTACTGATATCCAAATCAAGTTTGCCAGCCTCAATCTTGGAGAGGTCCAAAACATCGTTAATTAAGCTAGAGAGGCCATTAACACTAACCTCAGCCATCTCCAGATAACGCTTCTGACGCTCGCTCAGCGGCTCCTTTCTCATCAAGTTTAAGGTGCCGACAATACCGTTAAGCGGTGTTCTCATCTCATGACTAATGTTAGAGATAAAGGTACTCTTCACATGGCTAGCCTTTTGCAACTCTTGAGTGCGAATGGCAACTTTCTTTTCCAACTCGGCATTGGCCTGTCGGATCTTCCTGGCGGCCTGCTTCTCAATCGAGACATCACGAAAGATAAACGCGACCCCCAGCGCCTGCTTATTTTCCCCTATGATTGGCGAAACAGAGACAAAAAACTCCCGACTTTCCCCCTCGCTGATTGGCAATTTAGCATCAAAGGTTAGAGTGTTATTGCCGTGATTAGCCTTGGCAACTAAGTCCTTCAAATCATGCTCAGGCACTAACGTCAACTCGTTAATAGAGTGCCTTTTAGCATAATCGACATCATAGCCAAACAGTAACTCCGCCGCTCGGTTCCAGTTGTTGATATGGCCACTATTACTCACCCCTATGATGGCATCTTGAGAGCCATGAATAATCGCCGCGGACTGCGCCTTCTCTTTAGCCAGCGCCATACTGTTTCGCGCACTGCGTCCCAAGATAGACACCACAAAAAGAAACAGCACCCCGATGATCAACATGAAAGAATAGACACTGACGCGCCGGCCAATAGCCAGCTCCTTTACATAGCTCCGAGGGGCCATCAAAGTGGCCGTTAGGCGCCCACTCAGGGCATCGTTTGATAAACTAATGGCTCGGTTAAAAGCATAGTAGAGCTTGTCCTCATGATAAGTGTCTACCACGAGTTCAAATTGACGTGATAACGCCTTAGCCACTTGATAATGCTTAGACCAAACCTCCTCGGGGTTAAGGTCACGGCTAAAGCGCATCTCACTATCGGGATGTAGTAAAAAATACCCCTGGCTGTCGGTCAAAATCAGTTCATAGGGTGTTGGCACAAATGCTTCAAACGTTTCCAGCAGGTTATAGGCGTTTATATTGACGATTAAGAAACCAAAGCGCTGCCCCGCATCGTCAAATATCGGTTTTGCCAGACGCAGCATAGGTCGATAGGGGTAATCAATCTTGCCAAACTCTCTATTTAGGGTGATAGGAGACGTATAGATCTCGCCTTTTTGCAGTGTCTGACTCGCCTTAAAATAGTCTCTATCGCGCTTATTTTGAAGGCTTGCATCAGGTATCACATGTATCCCTCCTGCGTGCCTGTCGACCCTCACTAGCTCCATCCCCTCGGCGTTTAGCACCCTCAACTGCTCATATTCACGATTATTTTGTAAGAAGGCGACAAAGATAGTCTCGAGGCGGCGACGCCACTGGCCGTATTGAGTGCCATCCACAGGATCGACGCCTTGATTTGCCTTTGCCCTGGACAGGCCTGAGATGGGCGGCGTCTCAAATAAAAACCGTAAACTATTGATATAACTTGTCAGCCTACCTTGCGCTTGATTATTGACCTGCTCGCTAATATCCGACAAGTTGGCGCGCACACCACCGATGACATTGCTATTTAACCGGGACTCAAACAAGACAATGATGGTCAGCGCCACCACTAAAACGGCGACTAAAGAGAGGGGAAGCAGTGAACGGGCGCCAAACAGGGATGATATTCGAGAGATCTGTCGCACCATGGAACTAACTCCTTTTAATCATCCAATGCTTCAGCCGAGGGCTACTATAATGAGGCTAACTCTTGTCCCAGATAAAGGGCTAAAAGATACCGCATATAATCAGTGAGATAATAGGCATATCCTGTCTATAACTCAGCCTAAGGTAGTATTTATACTCGTTTTGCTGCTGCGCGGTAAATTTCCTAAGTAAATTGATTATAGTCAGCTAATATAGATATAGGCGGCAGATTTGAAAAGGAATTCTTCTATGCTTTTCGGCACCGACATAGCAACCCGACAAAAAATATTAGTTGTTGATGATGAGGGGCCAAATCTACATCTCCTAGAGCAAGCCCTCACCGATCTTGCCGAAATCATCTGCAGTACTGGCGGCCAGGACGCGCTGGACAAAGCCGAGCAACACCAGCCCGCCATCATACTATTAGATATCGAAATGCCGCAGATAAACGGCTTTGAGATGTGTAAGCGGCTCAAAAACAATCCTAAAACCTGCAATAGCGCGGTGATCTTTGTCACCGCCCATAGCGAGAGCAGTTTCGAATATAAATCGCTCAGTTTAGGTGGTATCGACTTTATCAGTAAGCCTATCAATCTCGATAACTGTCGATTACGAATCAAAAACCACTTGTTACTAAAACGCCAGGAACAAGCCATCATAGAGGCACGCCAGGATATGCAGGCACTGGTGAATCAGATCCCTTCCTTTATCTCCTACTGGTCAAAGGATCTGCATAATCGTTTTCATAATGACTACAATGGCAAATGGTTTGAAATTACCCCTCATGACGCTCTGGGCAAACCCGCCTCAAACCTGCTGCCCAAAAACCTCTATGAGAAGATGCTCTCGTGCATCAACAGCGGCAAACTGAAACATCAATTTGAGGTCAGCCTCCCAAACAACCAGCATGAGATCACCGATGCCCAAGCACATCTTACGATACGAAAGCATGAGGGGCAGCTTGTAGGCCTACTCTTGACCCTGACAGATATCAGTTCCATTAAACGCGCCAAAAACCAACTCGACATAGAAAACCGTCGTTTTAAGATCATGCTTAACGCCATTGGTGATGCCGTCATTGCTACAGACTGCGATTCAATAATCACCTTTATGAACCCCATCGCCGAGCGGCTAACGGGCTGGGTATGTCGCGATGCTATTGGCCTTCACATAGATCAGGTGATGGACCAGTGTGACGCTAAGACCAAGTATCGTGGCGCCAACCCTGTGACCATAGCCATCAAAGAAAAACGCAATGTCGCCATGGCGCTCAACTGCCAGCTAACAAGCTTAGATGGCACGACCTTCCATATTGAGGATTCCGCCGCCCCTATCACAGATAGCGAAGGCAATGTCACTGGCGGTATCATGGTGTTTCACGACTGCAGCGAATCTGTGGCCATGTCACTCAAGATGAGCCATCTGGCCAACCATGATCAGTTAACGGATCTTCCCAATCGTATCTTGCTCCATGACAGGGTGAATCACGCCTGTGCGGTAGCCGACTCCTACAATATGAGTGTGGCGCTGCTGCTTATCGATATCGACCACTTTAAATACCTTAACGATTCCCTGGGTCATAGCTATGGCGATCAGGTGATAAAACAGGTCGCCAAACGCCTGCAATCCTTAATCGATCCCAATGCCACCTTAGGCAGGATAGGCGGGGATGAGTTTATCCTGCTACTGCCCTCTCTGACCTCCACCAGCCAGGTCGACTCCATCGCCACCGACATTGTCCATAGCCTCAATACGCCATTTCGAATCGAGGGCCAGGAAAATACCCTCTCGGCCAGTGTCGGTATCAGCATCTACCCCTCAGATGCCCTCAGGCCAGAGGAGTTAATGACCCATGTCGATGCCGCCATGTACCGCGCCAAAGATCTGGGCCGCAATCGCTTCTGTTATTTTTCTGAAGATTTGGAGCGTGAACTACTCAAGCGCCACAAACTGATCACCCTAGTGCGAAATGCCATCGACACAGAATCGATAGAGGTCTACTTACAGCCTAAGGTCGATTTACAGACCCAAGAGATCATTGGCGCCGAAGCCCTTGCCAGATTGCGCGATCCTAGCGGCAAGCTCATCTCCCCCCTCGACTTTATCCCACTGGCTGAAGAGACCGGGCTTATCAACCAGCTCGGTGAGATCATCTTAAAAAAGAGTTGTGTTGCCGCCAAGGTTTGGCAAGACAGAGGGAGACCTATGCAAGTAGCAGTAAATATTGCCGCCAAGCAATTTACCAATCCCAACTTCAGTGATGAAGTCGCCAAAGTGTTGGAAGAGACAGGGCTATTAAGTCGCTACTTGGAACTGGAGGTGACAGAAAGCGCCTTAATGTATGATTTTGACGAGGCCCTTGGCGTACTCAACACCCTCTCCGCCTTAGGATTAACTATCGCCATCGATGATTTTGGCACAGGCTATTCAAGCCTAAGCTACCTTAAGTTTTTCCCAGTCAATACCTTGAAGATAGATCAGTCCTTCGTCAAAGATATGTTTGAAGACGATCAGAGCCTGGATATCGTCAGAGCCGTAATTCGTCTGGGTAAGTCCCTAAAGCTTAAACTGATCGCCGAAGGCATAGAGAATAGCAAACAGCTGGAGAAGCTGATCGAACTGGAATGCGAGCAAGGACAGGGTTATCTGTTTAGTAAGCCGCTGCCCCTCGATGAGTTCAATAGCTTACTATGATAAGCATACCAGCAGATGTCACAAGCTTGACTTCACAAGCTCGACTCCACAGGTAAATGCCCTTTTATCAACGGTCTAAAATAAATACTGCCCAAGCGCATTAGGTCCTCCGAAGACCACACGCCGTGCCGCTCACATCAATGACAACCTTTCACTTTTATCCCGTGAAAAGGGTTAAGCTGACAACAAAAAGCCCGCTATATGCAGGCTTTTTGTCACTTAGGCTAAACGCCTAATTTATCACGCATAGTGTAATACCAGGCACCAATAGCCGAGAAGGGCACCTGCAACAAGTGACCACCTGGGAAAGGATAGTGAGGTAGCTGCGCAAAGGCATCGAAACGCTTAGCCTGACCATTGATGGTCTCTGCCAGAATCTGCCCCGCCAGATGGGTATAAGTCACCCCATGGCCACTACAGCCCTGAGAGTAATAGATATTACCGCCGATACGCCCAACCTGTGGCAGGCGCGACAGAGTCAGCAGGAAGTTGCCCGTCCAGGTAAAATCAATCTTCACATCTTTTAGCTGTGGGAAGGTCGCCAGCATCTTAGGGCGGATAATCGCCTCGATATCGGCAGGATCCCGGGCACCATAAACCACGCCACCGCCATAGATGAGACGCTTGTCGCCAGAAAGCCTGAAATAATCCAGCAGATAGTTACAATCTTCCACACAGTAATCTTGTGGTAAAAGCGAATGCGCCAGCTCATCACCCAAAGGTTCAGTGGTGATCACCTGAGTACCGCAAGGCATAGACTTAGCTTGTAACTCTGGCAGCAGCCCCTTGAGATAGGCGTTACCGGCGACGATAACAAACTTGCACTTCACCGAGCCCTCTTGAGTATGCACCACAGGACTATCGCCCTGATCGACGCGAATAACCGCTGAGTCTTCAAAAATCTGACCACCTAAGGATTCCACCGCATCGGCCTCACCCAGCGCCAGATTAAGCGGGTGAATATGGCCGCCACTCTTGTCTAGCAGGCCACCCACGTAACGCTCGGTATCCACCACACCGCGAATAGCGTTAGCATCGAGCATCTCCAGGTGACCAAGGTGTCCATGCTTCTCCCACAGGGCTTTTTGAGCCTCGAGGTGGCCCATCTGCTTCTTGTTCAGCGCCGCAAACACGCCGCCATCTTTCAGATCGCACTGGATATTATATTTTGCTACCAGCCCTTTGAGGATACGCCCACCTTCAAAGGCCATCTGACCAAACAGCTTGGCTTGTTCAGTCCCAACAACCTTTTCTATGGTGTCGATATCGCGGCTGAAGCTGTTAACTATCTGGCCACCGTTTCGTCCAGAGGCGCCAAAACCGACTCTGGCGGCCTCCAGTACTGTGACCTTAAAGCCCGCCTCCAGTAGATGTATCGCCGAGGAAAGCCCGGTGTAGCCGGCGCCGATAATACAGACATCCGTCTCTATGTTGTCGCTGAGTTTGTCCCGCAACTGTTTGTTATTGGCTGACGCCGCATAATAGGAATTTGCGTGAGGTGTACAGGTCATATCATTCACCCTGAATCGTTATAATTAATGGGTTGCATTTGACAGGCGCCGCGGCGCGGCGACCTGTTATCTTGAGCGAAACACGAAAGTGGCGAGCCTAGTCGCTAGCCATACGACTGCGTTTATCGGCGCGTCTTGCCATATACCAAGAGATAAAGGCGATAAGCGAAACGATCAATATGATCAAGGTCGCTAGTGCGTTGATTTTTGGCGAAACCCCCATACGTACCGAGGAGAAGACCACCATAGGCAGTGTCGTCGCGCCCGGCCCAGAGGCAAAGCTGGCGATCACTAAGTCATCGAGCGATAAGCTAAATGACAGCAGCCACCCTGCGATCAGCGCAGGCGATATCATAGGCACTGTGATATGGAAGAAGGTCTTGAGAGGCGTAGCCCCCAGATCTTGCGCCGCCTCTTCGATAGAGAGGTCCAGCTCGCGTAGCCTAGATGACACCACCACGGCAACATAAGCCGCACAAAAGGTGGAGTGGGCAATCCACACGGTCAACATCCCTCGCTCTGCCGGCCAACCCAGTAGGTCGGCCATATGCACAAACAGCAGCAACAGAGAGAGACCCGTGATCACTTCAGGCATTACCAGCGGCGCGGTGATCATGTTTGACAGTGTCATCTTGCCCCAGGAGCGAGCAAAACGTGTCATCACAAATGCCGCCATGGTGCCCAAAATCACCGCCATGGTCGAAGCGAAAAACGCCACCTTCAAACTGGTTGCTACCGCATCGAGGATCTGCTCGTCACGAAACAGTTCGCCATACCATTTAGCCGAAAAACCACCCCATACCGTTACCAGCTTAGACTCGTTAAAAGAGTAGAAGACCAGAATAAACATGGGCGCATAGAGGAAAGCCATGCCACCCCACAGCATCAGAGTGGAGAAACTCATCTTACGTAATCTGTTGCTCATATCGTCTTCTCCATACTTCTGGACTGATAACGATGGAATAAGGTAATAGGAATGATCAAGAGCGCTAACATCACGATGGCGAGCGACGAAGCAACCGGCCAATCACGATTGTTGAAGAACTCCTGCCAAAGCACCTTACCTATCATGAGCGAGTCAGGACCGCCCAACAGTTCAGGGATAACAAACTCCCCGACCACAGGAATAAACACCAACATGGAACCGGCAATCACCCCGCCCTTAGACAAAGGCAAAGTGACCTTCCAGAAGGTATTCAGGCTACGTGAGCCCAGATCCGCTGCAGCCTCTAGCAGGCTACCATCAAGCTGAGACAAGTTGGCGTACAGGGGCAAGATCATAAAGGGCAGATAGGTATAGATAATACCCACATAGACGGCAAAGTTAGTGTTCAGCATCTGAATCGGCTCAGAGATCACGCCAAGCCACATCAGCACATTATTGATCACCCCATTGTTACTCAGTATCCCCATCCAGGCATAAACACGGATAAGAAACGAGGTCCAGGAGGGCAACATCACCAAGAGGATCAACACGGTTTGGTGCTGTTTAGGCGCCCTGGCAATGGCATAGGCCATAGGGTAACCAATCAGCAGACAACCTAACGTGGTGATAAAGGCCATCTTAAGGGAGCCCAAATAGGCATTTACATAGAGACTATCTTGGAAAATCAATATGTAGTTGCCCAGGTTCAGCATGATCTGCAGTGACTCATCAGCATACTGATATAAGGCCTCATAAGGCGGAATCGACACAGCTGGCGTCGATAAACTGATCTTCAATACGATGGCAAAAGGCAAGGCAAAGAACATCAACAGCCAAAAATAGGGCACACCTATGGTCCAGCATTGCCCCTTGGGCAAGCGGAACCTCAATGATTTCTTCTTCATAACGCCCCCGTTAAGATCTCAATACAACGGCACTGGTCGCTTCCCAACTCACGAAGACATGCTCTTCCCAGGTTGGCGAGTCGGCACGGCGATCGCTGTTAGTCATGACAGACTGAATCAACTGACCATTGCTCAGACGTATGTAGTAAACCGAGATCCCCCCGAGGTAGGCGATATCTTCAACCTCCCCAGCACACCAGTTGTAAGACTCCTGGGGTTGCTCTCGGCTGATATGGGTCTTCTCGGGGCGGATAGCGACCCAAACCTTGGTGGTATCGACGCTGGTTGATACCCCGTAGCCCACATAGAAAGGCTGAGGAAGGTTGGGAGCTTTGATCACCACATGGTCAACCTCATCCTCGACAATATCCCCTTCAAACAGGTTAACACTGCCAATAAACTCAGCCACCATGCGGTTCGCCGGGCTCTCATAGATATCCATAGGTGAACCGGTCTGCACTATCCAGCCGTCACTCATAATGGCAATACGCTCGGCCATGGTCATGGCCTCTTCCTGATCGTGAGTCACCATCACACAGGTCACCCCTACAGCCTCAAGAATATCGACCACTTCCAGTTGCATCTGGGTACGAAGTTTTTTATCGAGTGCGCCCATGGGCTCATCGAGCAGTAAGAGTTTCGGACGCTTAGCCAGTGAACGCGCTAAGGCGACACGCTGGCGCTGACCGCCAGAAAGCTGGTTAGGCTTACGCTTAGCATAAGCTTCCATATGCACCAGCTTGAGCATCTCATTAACTCTTTGCTCTATCTCTTCCTTTGGCATCTTATCCTGCTTGAGACCAAAGGCGATATTTTGTGCCACAGTCATATGTGGAAACAGAGCATAAGATTGGAACATCATGTTGATAGGACGCTCATAGGGCGGCATATCGGTAATATCCTGGCCATCGAGGTAGATACGCCCCTCGGTCGGCTTTTCAAAGCCTGCCAGCATGCGAAGCAGTGTGGATTTCCCTGAACCCGAACCGCCAAGCAAAGCAAAGATTTCCCCACGATTAATATTTAGCGAGACGTCGTCAACAGCACGAACATCGTCAAATAGCTTGCTGACTCTCTCTATCTTCAGCAACACCTCTCCTTGCGTCTTTGTTGTCGGTTTATTGGTGACGCCCGAATTGCTAGCCATAATACTTCTCCACAAAAAGCACCACAGGGGGCGCCTACTGCAATATTTAGATGATCTTGATTAATTGAGGGCAAGCGCACTTGCCCTCTCGACACTCGGCATTACATGCCAGATTTAACTTTGGTCCATACGCGGGTCATCACGCGCTGCGCCTTCATTGGACGAACATCGGCCACATACAAGCGAGACAAGACTTCCGGAGTTGGATAGATAGCAGCATCGTTGCGGATCTCTTCATCCACAAGCTCTTGTGCTGGTACGTTAGGGTTGGCGTAAGCCACATAGTTGGTAATTGGCGCAATCACCTCTGGACGTAGCAGGTAGTTGATAAAGGTGTGCGCGTTTTTCACGTTTTTGGCATCAGACGGGATAGCCAACATATCAAACCATAGGTTTGCGCCCTCTTTCGGGATCGAATAGCCAATCACATGACCATTTTCAGCCTCATCGGCACGAGCCGCGGCTTGGAAAACATCACCCGAGTAACCAAATGCCACACAGATGTCACCGTTGGCTAAATCTGTGATGTAACGTGATGAGTGGAAGTAAGTAACGTAAGGACGCACCTTAGCTAAGACTTCACCCGCCTTGGTGTAGTCTTCACTGTTAGTACTGTTTGGATCCAGTCCTAAATAGACCATTGCCATTGGCAACATCTCATCGGCACTGTCCAGCAGAGAGAAACCACACTTGGAAATCTTTTCAGCATACTTAGGATTAAATACCAGCTCCAAGGAATCTAGCGGCGCATCTTCACCCAGTACTTGCTTCACTTTAGCTTCGTTGAAACCGATACCTGTAGTACCCCACAGATAAGGCACTGAGTGCTCGTTACGTGGATCGGCACTTTCGAGTTGCTTCATCAATTCTGGATTTAAGTTTTTATGGTTGCTCAGTTGCCCCATATCCAGCTTCTGGAAAGCACCGGCCTTGATCTGCTTGGCGAGGAAGTTATTTGACGGCACCACGATATCATAGCCAGAGCGACCAGACAGTAGCTTGGCCTCGACCACTTCGTTGCTGTCAAACACATCATAGATAACTTTAATGCCGGTTTCTTTTTCGAAATTGGCAAGCGTATCTTCGGCAATATAATCAGACCAGTTATATACACGTACAACCTCTTCAGCGGTCGCCATTGAACTGCTAAATACTCCAGCTGTCACTAGAGCCAGTGTTGTCATTTTCTTTAAAAGCTTCATGCTATCTCCTTGTTAGCTTGCCAGTAGTCTGATGATTACTGCCATTGCATTGCCGCTTGTGACGGCTTTCATTGTTATTATTGCCAATGCTACAGCTTACAACCGCATCGAACCTGTCTAACATTCAAAAAGTTAACTACCCTACTCGCCAGTGCGAGTAGGATAAATTTTCACATTAATAACCTGATTTTGCTTTAGTCCAAGCGCGAGTCATTACACGTTGAACCTTCATGGGACGAACCTCGCGAATATACAAGTTTTTAATTATTTCATCATTCGGGTAGATGCCAGGATTATCTAATATCTCCTTGTCTACCAAAGCCTGAGCCTTATCATTTGGGTTGGCATACGCCACGTAATTAGAGATCTCGGCAATCACATCGGGACGCATCAGGTAATTGATGAACACATGGGCGTTATCGATATTCTCAGCATCGGCGGGAATGGCTAACATATCGAACCACAGGTTCGCGCCCTCTTTGGCTATGGAATACTTGATCTCGTTCCCATTCTTCGCATCGTCTGCGCGTGCAGCGGCTTGGAACACATCGCCGGAGAACCCAAAGGCAACACACGTGTCTCCATTGGCCAAATCAGTGATGTAACGTGATGAGTGGAAATAGGTCACGTAAGGACGCACTTTTTCAATCGCCTCGCCTGCCGCTTTGTAATCCTCAACTGAAGTGCTGTTTGGATCTAGCCCTAAGTAAGAGAGCGCTTGCGACATCATCTCATCGGCGGAATCCATCATAGAGAAACCACAACTTGAGATTTTCTCGGCGTATTTAGGGTCAAAAATAAGGGCTAAAGAATCGACGGGCGCGTCTTCACCTAAAACGGCTTTCACCTTCTCAACGTTATAACCTATGCCTGTTGTGCCCCAAAGGTAAGGCACTGCATAACGATTTTGTGGATCGGCTTTCTCTAACTGCTTCATTAGATCGGCATTAAGATTGCCAAGATTCGTCAGCTTACTTTTATCCAGCGGAGCGAACGCCCCAACCTTGATCTGTTTAGCAAGAAAATCATTAGAAGGTACAACGATGTCATAACCAGAGTGACCCGATAACAGCTTAGCCTCAACCATCTCATTGCTGTCGAAAACATCATAAATGACCCGAATACCGGTTTCTTTATAAAAGTTATCGAGTGTATTTTCAGCGATGTAGTCGTTCCAGTTATAGACTTTAAGTACTTCTTCAGCCTGAAGTGCACCACTCGCTAAGGCAGATCCCACAAGCAAACAAGATGCTTTAACAGTATTTAAAAGTGTCATCGATTTCTCCATTGCTACCACGTTTTCACGGGTAAAACTGTCAGTCATAGTAGTGTCGACTAATCGACATCATTATTTTGTTATTATTGACCAATGCTACAGCTTACAATCGCATCGAACCCATCTACCTCTTTTTTCTCCCGTAGTGTAAAACTGAATATTTTTCCGTTCAATCTGAATTTAAAACGATTTAACGCTGGCTATTCCCATCTCAGTAATCGGTACGTCACATGACGTACCAACGCCCCAAACTGATGAGAAGAGTGCACCATCAAAGTGCAGTAACCAATTAAACTGTCAGTAATAAGAACTCACGTTCCCACGAACTAATTACCCGGCGGAAATTTTCAAGGTCGGTCTGCTTCACCGCTATATAACCAGAGGTAAAGGTCTCACCTAGATATTCCCTCACCGCAGAGCTTTCAGACATCACGGCTAGCGCCTCTTCCAAGGTCAATGGCAGGCTGATCCCCTGACGATTCTCATTCGCACGGCCTTGCACAGGTGTCGATGGTTTCACATCTTCCACCATCCCCATGTAGCCGCACAGTAAGGTCGCAGCGATCGCCAGATAACTATTGGCATCGGCACCGGCAATACGGTTCTCGATACGACGGTTCTGTGGAGACGACTCAGGAATACGCAAACCACAGGTACGATTCTCATCGCCCCATTCCAGGTTAACAGGCGCCGAGGTGCCAGGTAGGAAACGTCTAAACGAGTTCACATTGGGCGCCATCAGCGGCAGCAACTCTGGAATATATTTTTGCAATCCACCGATATAGCTCAGGAACTTAGCACTTTTTGTGCCGTCTTCGTTGGTAAAGATATTTTTGCCTGTTTTGGTGTCCACTACACTCTGGTGAATGTGCATGGCGCTGCCCGGTTCATCGGTTACAGGCTTAGCCATAAAGGTGGCACACACGTCATGCTTAAGAGCGGCCTCGCGCAGAGTACGCTTAAAGACAAACACCTGATCAGCCAATGACAGAGCGTCGCCATGACTGAAGTTGATCTCCATCTGGGCGGTGCCTTCCTCGTGGATCAGGGTGTCGATATCAAGCCCCTGAGCCTCACACCAATCATACATATCTTCAAACAGGGGATCATATTCATTGGCCGCATCGATAGAAAACGACTGGCGTCCTGACTCTTTACGGCCACTGCGTCCCACAGGCGGGATTAATGGAATATCAGGATCTGAGTTTCTGTGGGTAAGATAAAACTCCATCTCAGGCGCAACCACAGGTTTCCAACCTTTGTCCTCATAAAGCTTAAGCACTTTCTTCAGCAGGTTACGGGGAGATAGTTCAATTGGATTCCCCATTTTATCGAAGGTGTCGTGGATCACCTGAGCCGTCGCCTCGACTGTCCAAGGCAACATAAATACCGCATTCTCATCGGGCACACAGACAAAATCGATATCCGCCTTGTCCAGCAGGCTGTCATACATGTCATCATCAACATAGTCACCGGTAACGGTTTGCAGCAAGACGCTCTCAGGCAGGCGCATCCCCTTTTCATCGATAAACTTGTCGACGGGGGCGATTTTACCGCGGGCGATACCCGTCATGTCACTGATAACACATTCAACTTCGGTGATCTTATTGGCTTTTAAATATTCAATTAACTTCTTCATGGTTACTATCTCTTGCGTTGCGCTGCTCTGGCTTGGCAGGCTTGACTGAAGGCACTAAAAATCGCGCGATAGAAGGGGTTCTCTAGCACCTTCCATTCAGGATGAAACTGCACCCCTAGTGCAAAACTCTTAGCCTCTTTGACCGAAAACGCCTCGATTAATCCATCGGGAGCGTAAGCTTCTGGCCGCAATCCAACACCCAAACGGTCAACACCTTGAGTATGCACAGAGTTCACCTCTGCTAAATTGCGGCCCCAAGCCTCGTGGAGCAATCCTCCCGGTTCAATCTTCACAGGGTGAGACAGGCCATACTGCACCTCGACATTTGCCGTCGTATCTTCTCTGTGTTCAATATAATCGCCAACCTGATGCAATTTTTGATGCAAAGACCCGCCAAACACTACGTTCATTTCTTGAAATCCGCGGCAGATGGCCAGCACAGGCACGCCAGCGTCGATAGCCGCCTTTAAAAGCGGCAGATTGGTCGCGTCGCGCTTAGGGTCGTGTAGGGTATCAGGGTCACTCGCCGCCCCGTCATAGTGATGGGGCTCGATGTTAGAGGGCGAACCGGTGAACAGCAGACCATCTAACCTGGGTAAGATAGTTGACGCAGGACAATGTCCCAGCGCAGGAATGACCAGTGGCCAGCCTTGAGTCGCGTCGGCAATACTGAGTAGGTATTTCTCACCGACGATATTAAAAGGGTGCAGGCCTATCTGTTGATTACAGGCCGTAACACCGATAACAGCAAGTCCTTCATCGGACATAGTTCACCTTTAGCTTATTGCGTCTTTTTATCGTTATAGCAATGAACAGACTTCATTCAATGTTCATTTTTTCACACACTACACTGAAATAGTTAACGAGGCAATAGGTCTTAGAAAACAAAATAAACAAGCAGGTAACAAATAAAATAAAAACTAATTAAAACAATAGTGAAAGACGATAAAATTTAATATCACCACCGATAATCGACTAAATTAGGGTCAATTGTTTTGTGAAACAGCTCCCAAAGTTTGGCGGCGATTAAAAATCGTAAAAGCCAATCTTATGGGTAAAATTATTTACACAAGTAAGCGAAAACATTACAGGGAAATGAACAGGAAAACATGAGGGGAAAGTGGAGGTGCTGGGCTCTGCGCCCAGCAGACAGATTAGAAATTGGCAGGCGTGGTCGCGCTGACGATACGGCAAGGTTTATCGAATGGATTGCGGAACCTATGGGGCAGCTCACTGTTAAAGTAGTAACTGTCGCCTTCGGACAACACATAGACCTCATCGCCTATGGTGATTTCTAGTTTACCTTCAATCACCATGGCCGCCTCTTCACCTTCGTGCTGTAACATCTCTTCTCCGGTATCAGACCCTGGCGGGTAGACCTCGTTCATCACAGACATGGCACGATTAGGGTAGTCCCTGCCGATCAGCTTGTAATCCAGATTACCATCGCCGATATCCAGCAGCTCACCTGAGCGGTAAACCACCTTCTGCTCACAGGGCATGCTTTCTTCGATGGAAAAGAAATCCACCAGAGACATAGGTAATCCCGACAAAACTTTCTTCAGGGAGCTTACCGACGGACTGACGCTGTTCTTCTCGATCATAGAGATGGTGCTGTTGGTCACGCCGGCACGTTTGGCTAACTCGCGTTGCGATAACCCTTTCATTTTACGAACAGCTTTGAGATTTGCGCCTATATCCAAAAAACATCTCCTATCCAACAAGACCCCAGCCGAAACAATTTCCCATACTAGTTTGTATCAAACTAAAAAGCATGTTAAATATAATCAACAGGTGTGAAGTATAACCAACTCAAGGGTCAAAAGTATACTTACTCTGACCAATTTAGTCGAATAACAAGAATAAACCCCGCATTCGGAGCCAAGATGACTAGCAAGCGCCCGGTCCACAGTGACCAATATCCCGATTCTTACTACCATGCCACAGCTAATGCCCTGGAACCACAGCCTCAGCTCACCGAACAGATCAGTGCCGATGTCTGCATCGTTGGTGGCGGCTTTAGTGGTATCAACACCGCCATAGAGCTGGCTCAGAAAGGTTTCAGCGTTGTCTTGCTTGAGGCTAAGCGGATCGGCTGGGGGGCATCGGGCCGCAATGGGGGCGAGCTGATCCGTGGTATAGGCCACGATGTCGAACAGTTTCGTAACGAAATAGGCTCTGAGGGTGTGGCAGCCATTCACGAGATGGGCTTCGAAGCGGTGGAGATAGTACGTAACCGTATCGCCGAACATAATATCGACTGTAACCTAAGGATGGGCTACTGCGATCTGGCCACCAAGCCCAGACACATGAAGGAGCTTGCCGCCGACTACCAGGAGATGCTCAATCAGGGGCGCGAAGGCTTTAAACTGCTGGAGAAACACCAGCTCGGCGAAGTGATAGGCTCAGACATCTATAGCGGCGCACTAGTCGACATGAACAGCGGCCACCTGCATCCCCTCAATCTCGCCCTTGGCGAAGCCAAGGTGGCCCGCAGTTTAGGGGTGAAGATGTTCGAATATAGCGCCGCCACCAAGATAGTTAAGGGAGAGCGCCCCATAGTGCATACTCAGCACGGCCGCGTCGACTGTCGCTATCTAGTGCTCGCGGGCAACGCCTATATCGGCCACGAACTCAATAGCTATGTGGGTGGCAAGGTGCTGCCAGCAGGCAGTTATCTGTTAGCCACCGAACCACTGACCCAGGAACAGTGTGACGAGATCATTCCACAAAATATGGCCTTTGCCGATATGCGTATCGATCTCGATTACTTCCACCTCTCCCAGGATAATCGCCTGCTGTTTGGCGGCCTATGTACCTACTCGGGCAAAGATCCCAAGGACATCAACGCCGCCCTGCGCCCTAACCTGGAGAAGGTATTCCCTCAACTTAAAGGGGTCAAAATCGACTACGAATGGGGTGGCATGATAGGCATTGGCGCCAATCGTCTACCGCAGATCGGCAGGCTACCTGATTGCCCCAATATTCTCTATGCACAGGCCTATGCCGGCCACGGCGTTAACGCCACCCACATGGCCGCCAAGCTGATCGCCGAAGCGTTGACGGCCCAGGCTGAGCGTTTCGATATCTTCGACAGGGTACAACATATGACCTTCCCCGGCGGACCAACGTTTCGGTCGCCCATGCTGGCAGCCGGCATGCTATACCACAGGCTCAAAGATCTGTTTTAGCCTTAAATCGATAACCTATAAAAAAGGTGCCCTAGGCACCTTTTCTGTTAGTGGCAATTAAGCCCTAATACCAATCACAGTAAGTAAGTGATCAGAAATAGCACAGGAAAAACGCTTGAGAACAAGGCAGGATTTTTCGATAAGTAGTTATTCTACAATCAAAAATACTAACGCAGTTATCGAGCGTTTTAACAAGCTAAAATGATCAGTTATTTATTACGATTGGTATCATTCAATGGGCAGATCAGGGTTGGTGCCCCAATCGGCCCAGGAGCCGTCGTAAAGCACCGCCTTGTCGTGACCAGCAGCCACCGAGGCCAAGATCAAGATGCAGGCGGTAATGCCTGAGCCACAACTGAAGATACGCTCAGCCTCCATATCACCGAGCAGCGATTCAAAGATCTGCTCAAGTTCTTCAACAGGCTTAATTCTGTGACCACGCAGTAGATCGGCAAACGGCAGGTTAACTGAGCCGGGAATATGCCCGCTACGCACCCCAGGCCTTGGCTCACTGGCTTCACCGCTAAAACGCGCTGCCGCCCTGGCATCTAAGATGGCACTATTACCGCCTAGCCGCTCCAGCACTTGATTAGCATCACAGATAAACGACGGCTGATAATCGACCCGATAGGCTTCGCGCGCTTCATCGAGCACTGGTATCTGATAGGTTTCACTGGTCATGCGTGACTCGCTTAGCCACTGAGGCAGTCCACCATCGAGCACGTAGACGTTTGCATGGCCCATGAGTTTAAACATCCACCAGGCTCTGGGCGCGCTATAGATCCCCTGATTATCATAGACAACCACTAAACTGTCTCTGTCGATCCCCAGCGCCGTGGCCTCATTGGCAAATTGCTCAGGCGTCGGCATGGCGTGAAGCTGAGTTGATGTGCTGTCGTAAAACACCTTCTCAAGATCGAACTTCTGCGCCCTGGGGATACAGACAAACTCATCATACAAGATAGGCTCTTTGCCAACGACACTCTCCATGCTCGCATCGAGCAGGACTAGATTTGACTCAAACAGGTTCGCTTCAAGCCAAGCCGTCGTCACCAACGGATATTCCATATAGACTCCCAATCTGGGGGCTCGTCAGCATCAACCTCACCCCTCTTCTCAATGTGATAACGTTTTACTGCTAAAACAATATACGATGCATAGGGATAAGGACAAGTGACTTATAATGACCAAGCGAAATGACAGACATAAAAAAGCCCTTTATAAGCTAAAGGGCTATTGGTAAAGCAGTTTTCAGCGTGAGCTGAACCTAGACCAGACTAAACTAGAGAGCAATCCAGGTTGCCTTGATCTCTGTGTACTTATCGAAGGCATGTAGCGACTTATCCCGGCCATTGCCCGACTGCTTATAGCCGCCGAACGGCGCTGTCATATCGCCACCATCATAGTGATTGATCCACACCATGCCACTGCGCAGCGCCTTGGCCGTCTTGTGGGCCTTGCTAATATCTGAGGTCCACACACCTGCGGCCAATCCGTAGATGGTATCGTTACCAATACGAATAGCTTCCTCCATCCCATCGAAGGCGATCACAGAAAGCACAGGCCCGAAGATCTCCTCCTTGGCGATGGTCATCTCATTGTTCACATTGGCAAAGATAGTCGGCGCCACATACACACCACCAGTCTCAGCCAACACCTGCTGTCCACCTTGGCGTAGCTGGGCCCCTTCGGCGACTCCGGCGCGAATATAGCGCAGTACATTGTCCAGTTGTTGCTGATCGACGACGGCGCCACAGGTGGTCTCAGGATCCAGCGGATGCCCTGGCTGCCAGGCTTGCATCTCAGCTTCAATAAGTTTAATAAGCTCTTCCTTAACGCCCGACTCCACCAGCAAACGAGAGCCAGCGGTGCACACCTCGCCCTGGTTAAAGGCGATGGCTGAGGCCGCCGCGATGGCCGCCTCTTTCAAATCTGGCGCATCATTAAAGACGATATTCGGACTCTTGCCGCCCGCCTCTAACCAGACACGTTTCATGTTGGACTCGCCCGCATAGATCATCAACTGCTTGGCGATCTTAGTCGAGCCGGTGAATACCAGGGTATCGACATCCATATGCAGCGCAAGCGCCTTGCCCACGGTATGACCGTAACCCGGTAGCACATTAAGCACACCTTTAGGAATACCAGCTTCTATCGCCAACTGCGCCATACGGATGGCGGTTAGGGGAGATTTTTCTGACGGTTTTAACACCACACTGTTACCTGTAGCCAGCGCAGGGCCCAACTTCCAGCATGCCATCAAGAGGGGGAAGTTCCAGGGAACAATCGCCGCCACCACACCCACAGGCTCACGGGTGATCATGCCAATTTCATTGTGGGCCGTCGGGGCAATCTCATCATAGATCTTATCGACCGCCTCACCCGACCAACGAATGGCACGGGCGGCGCCCGCCACATCGACGGCGCCAGAATAACGGATAGGCTTACCCATATCTAAGGTTTCCAGCAGGGCCAACTCATCCTTATGAGCCTCAAGCAGATCGGCAAAGCGAATCATCACCTGCTTGCGCTTAACCGGCGGCAGCTGAGACCAATCGCCGCGCTCAAACACTTCGCGGGCATTGGCCACGGCGCGGTTAGCATCAACGAGATCGCAACTGGCTACCTGGGTCAGCACCTTACCATCTATGGGGCTGATGCAATCAAAGGTGTCACCTGAATCGGCGGCGCAATACTCGCCATTGATAAATGCCTGCCCCTGAATAACCAGGTTATCCGCCATCTGTTGCCATTGTTCACGATTTTGTGGAGTACTCATTCTGACCTCTTAACGGGTGATAATTGCTTTAGCGTCAATGCTGAACCGGCCCAGGCGCGATTCATACAGCGACAATGCCTGCCCTAGATTACGCTTAACCCCAATTCAATTTCAATATTTTTTACAAAAAGTTATTTTTTGCTATAAATAATGAACAAAAAGCTTTCATGTTCATTATTTCTGACATAGCATAGCAAATATCAACCACTCAATAAAACAACAATTACACAGAACCAGGGTAGATGATATGGAAGATTTTAATCGCGCTGACCAGCAGGCCACAGGCACTCTGGAACACTATTGGATGCCTTTTACCGCCAATAGACAGTTTAAGCAAAGCCCACGCCTGCTCGCGCAGGCGGAGGGGATGTACTACACGGATGTGAAGGGTCGCCCGGTACTCGATGGCACCGCAGGTCTATGGTGTTGTAATGCCGGTCACGGTCGCAAGGCGATCTCTGAAGCGGTTAGCAAACAGATCCACGAAATGGATTATGCCCCCTCTTTCCAGATGGGCCATCCGCTGGCCTTCGAACTGGCCGAGCGTCTCGCTGCCATCGCTCCAAAGGGGATCAATAAGGTATTTTTCACTAACTCGGGTTCTGAGTCTGTCGACACCGCATTAAAGATCGCCCTCAACTATCACAGAGCCCGTGGTGAAGCCACCCGTACCCGTTTTATCGGTCGAGAGCTTGGCTACCATGGCGTCGGCTTCGGCGGTATCTCAGTAGGTGGCATTGGCGGTAACCGCCGCACCTTCAGCCAGCAGTTACTGCAAGGGGTCGATCATCTGCCCCATACCCTAGATATCAAGGCCAATGCCTTCTGCAAAGGACTCCCTGAGGCTGGCGCAGAAAAAGCAGAGGTACTCGAACAACTGATCACGCTCCATGGCGCCGAAAATATCGCCGCGGTGATCGTCGAGCCTATGTCAGGCTCTGCCGGCGTCATTCTGCCGCCACAGGGCTACCTCAAGCGTCTGCGAGAAATCACTAAGCAACATGGCATTTTGTTGATCTTCGATGAGGTGATCACCGGCTTTGGACGCGTAGGCGATGCCTTTGCCAGTCAGCGCTGGGGCGTCACACCAGACATGATCACCACCGCCAAGGCGCTCAACAATGGCACCATTCCTATGGGCGCCGTGCTGATCGATGATGCTATCTATGATGCCAGCATGGACGCCCCAGAGGGCGCCATCGAACTCTATCATGGCTATACCTATTCGGGTCATCCGGTTGCTGCGGCCGCCGCGATAGCCACCTTAAATATCTATCAAGAGGAGCAGCTGTTCGAACGCACCAAGTCGCTGGAAGGCTACTTCGAACAGGCGGTACACAGCCTCAAAGGACTGCCGAATCTCATCGACATTCGTAACACAGGCCTAGTGGCTGGCATCCAGTTTAGCCCAAGCGACAAAGGCATTGGTAAGCGTGGCTACGGTATCTTCGAGACCTGTTTCAAGAACGGTACCTTAGTCAGGGCTACGGCCGACACTATCGCCCTATCGCCACCACTGATAGTGGAAGAGGCGCAGATAGATCAGATAATCAATACCTTAAGCGATGCCATCATCAGCGTTGGCTAACCCTATTCAATAGAAAGACATTAAGATTTTTGCAGGGAATTTACGTGCTATGCAGCAGATAAACCACTACATCAACGGCCGACACACAGACAAGAGTGAACGCAGCGCCGCCGTTTTCGAACCCGCGACAGGTCAGCACAAGGCTAATGTCTCTCTGGCCAGCGCCATAGAGGTCGATGCAGCCGTCGAGTTGGCGAAAAAGGCCCACGGCCCCTGGTCAGAGATGACCCCGCTCAACCGTTCACGCATCCTGTTTAAGTTCAAGGCCCTGGTCGAAGCCAACATGGATGAACTGGCCGCCATGATCACCCGTGAACATGGCAAGGTGCTTGACGATGCCAAGGGCGAAATCATTCGCGGCTTGGAAGTCGTGGAATTTGCCTGCGGTATCCCACATCTGCTCAAGGGCGAGCATACAGAGCAAGTCGGTGGTGGCGTCGATGCCTGGACACTCAACCAATCCTTAGGGGTGGTTGCAGGCATCGCGCCCTTTAATTTCCCGGTCATGGTACCTATGTGGATGTTCCCCATCGCCATTGCAGCGGGTAACACCTTCATCATGAAACCCTCAGAGAAAGATCCTACCTCTGTAATGCGTATGGCAGAACTCCTCACTGAGGCAGGCCTACCAGATGGCGTGTTTAACGTGGTCAACGGCGATAAGGAAGCGGTAGATGCTTTACTGACCCACAAAGATATTCAAGCGGTGAGTTTCGTTGGCTCAACCCCTATTGCCGAGTATATCTATCAAACCGCAGCCGCACACGGCAAACGAGTCCAGGCGCTGGGCGGCGCGAAAAACCATATGCTGTTGATGCCAGATGCTGATCTTGACCAGGCGGTCAGTGCCCTGATGGGCGCCGCCTATGGCAGTGCAGGGGAGCGCTGCATGGCGATCTCAGTAGTACTTGCCGTCGGTGATGTGGGCGATGCGCTAGTAGAGAAACTCCTGCCACAGATCCAGGCACTCAAGGTGGGCAATGGCCTCGAAGGTGAGATGGAGATGGGACCATTGATCTCGGCTCAGCATCTGGAGAAGGTGCGCGGCTATGTGGACACAGGTGTTGCCGAAGGGGCGACTCTGCTGGCTGACGGCCGTCAACTCACTGTTGCTGACCACGAGCAGGGCTACTTCCTCGGTGGCTGCCTATTCGACCATGTCACTCCAGAGATGACCATCTATAAAGAGGAGATCTTCGGCCCGGTACTTGCTATCGTGCGCGTCAAAGATTATAGCGAGGCGCTAGCGCTGATCAATGAGCATGAGTTTGGTAACGGCACCGCCATCTTTACCCAGAGCGGTGAGGCAGCCAGACACTTCTGCCATCATGTACAGGTCGGCATGGTAGGGGTCAATGTCCCTATCCCAGTCCCTATGGCCTTCCATAGCTTCGGCGGCTGGAAACGCTCGCTCTTTGGCCCACTGCATATGCATGGTCCAGATGGGGTGCGTTTCTATACTAAGCGAAAGGCGATCACCGCCCGCTGGCCAAAAGGTAACAGCGGTCAGGCAGAGTTTGTGATGCCTACCATGAAATAAATTCCCTTAAGGCGCAGTGCTGCGCCTTAAATATTTGTTATAGTTTTTGGAGCCGATATGACGCAAACTATTGATGCCATCATCAATTTTGGCCAACATAAGGTTAAGACAGAACATTATGAAGTCGCACCTGAGAAGGTGCTTAGCGGGGAGCCGAAACAGCAACTGGAGAATCACTACTCCAGCCCCTGCGATCAATTTCACGCCGGGGTCTGGCAGGGTCAGGTCGGCAGTTGGAAGGTCAACTACAGCGAACATGAGTATTGCGAGATCTTGTCAGGCAGCAGCGAAATTATCGATGAAGCTGGCAATAGCATCACGGTCACTAAAGGCGATCGCTTCGTTATCCCAGCAGGGTTTAAAGGGGTATGGCGAGTGCTGCAGGAGTGCCGCAAGATCTACGTCGTTTTTGAACAAAAATAATTATCAGTATTGCCATGTTGTCTCAGCATCTTAGCTGTTGTTTGGCTTAATCTGGTCGGGTTAGCTTGCTAATCAGACTGGTGTCAACAAAGTGAAATGGAGAAACCACCGTGTATAAAAAATTTAATAAGAAACGGATAGCCCAACTAGCTGGCTTAACCTTGGCAACTGCGCTAATTACACCTTTAGCTCAAGCCGAAGTTTCGGGAGAGATAGGCATCACTAACGATTACCGCTTTCGCGGTGTCTCACAAACCGCTGGCGACTTTGCCGTTCAAGCCGGCATAGATTACAGCATGGAAAGTGGTTTTTTTGTCGGCGCTTGGGGAAGTAATGTCGATGATGAAAGCTATGACGCCGATGTCGAGATTGACATTTACGCAGGTTATGCCGGCGCCTTTGGCGAAGATGATGCAGTAGAATATGACTTTACCCTCACCTACTACACCTATCCTGGACAAGATGAGAGCAGCCAGTATCTGGAAGCGACCTTGGGCTTCTATATCGCCGACTTCCATGTTGCACAGTGGTACACCAACGACTATGCCAACGCAGACGTGTCACTGCACTACACTGAAGTGAACTACTCTTACGGGTTCGCCGAAAACTGGAGTCTTGACCTTCATGTAGGCTACAACTATGGCGACGGTGCCGATCTGGACTGGGGTGAAAACTATCTAGACTACTCAATCGGCGTCTCAACAGAGATGAATGGATTTGGCTTTTCACTGGCTTGGTTAGACACTAACCTGAGCAGCGAAAATGAGATCACCGATGGTCCTTGGAAAAATGAAGGCACTATTCTGGCGTCAGCCAGCTACAGCTTCTAACCCTCTTTCCCCAACCTAAGTGATTGTCAAAAAAACCGCCAAGATTGGCGGTTTTTTATTACAGCTTCAGGCTCTCACCGCGGCGAACCCGCTCAGCCAGCATACGCCAATAGTTAACCAGTTCCTGATGCTCCCGCGCGCGCTCGGGAAAGGTTTTTGATAAATCTTGCAGAATATTAGCTTGCTGATGGCAGAGCTTTTCCCAGCGACGGGCATTAGAGAGGTGCATAGTGTTGTCCTTAACGTATTAAACTCCTTCGAAGAGTATAGCCAGTTTATTAAAAATTTGATCTAAGCCGCTAGGAAAAAAGCGTTGCCGGGAGTATCTTCAAGCTATAAAGCTAAGGAGTGATTATGACTGAAACCCTATTTAAAATCGTCTTTATCCTGGTGGGTCTTTTTGTGATCTATAAGCTGATCTTCTCAGGCAAACGTGGCTTACCCCTGTTTGAGATGCACTTTAAGGATGGGCGTCTTATTTCCCATAAGGGCAAGATCCCAGAGAAATTTCAACGAGAGTGCAGAGCTATCGCCAAGAGTGAAAAACTCACCTGCGTGGTGCGCGCCGAAAAGAACGGCGGTGTGAGACTGCATGTGTCGGCAAACGTCAGTGATGCCGTCACCCAGCGCATTCGCAACCTGTTCCCCTTCGAATATTACGACAAGAAAACCATCGACAACTCTCGCCAGGCAGGCTAAACCAGTCTGCCCTGTGCATGATGGCCGCGAATACCTGATTCCAGCGGCCATCTTGCGTGGCACTTTCTCTGCTCTAATGCTAGTGCTAGTGCTAAGAGCTTAACCTTTTGACCTGTAGCTGCGTACTTGCTCGCTAGAACCAGGTCGTGCGATTCAGGCCGTGGAATAAGCGACTAAAACAACTCGCCCATGAGTCCAGACCCCATTCGCTTATTCAGCTTTATCCTTTGCGCCAGCAAAATACTCTAACCCACCAACCAAGGCGATGCCCAGCAACATGGCGCAGATAGCCAGCGCAAGTTGAGACGGCTGCCCCGTCAACTGCTCAAAACTCATCGGAGAGAGATTCTGTTCCAGCAAAGGCACCTGCTCTCCGGCCGAATTTTCACGCCAGGTCAGCACCTGCTTCCAGGGCCAAATCTTACCCAAGGTACCGAGCATCAAGCCGGTTAAAAAGATCAGGGTGGCGTCATGATATTTGCGCAGCAGTGCCGACAACAGATGACTGAATGAGAGCAGCCCAAACACACAACCGCTGGCAAAGGTTAGCAACACAGGAATATCCAGGCTCTTAGCGGCACCCAGCACTGAGGTATAAAGCCCTAGTAGCAACAAGATAAAACTGCCGGAGATCCCCGGCAGCAACATGGCACAAATGGCAATACTGCCGCCAATGAAAACGTTCAGGGTATTCATCTGCATATCTATCGGGTGCAATACGGTGATCCCCCAGGCGAAGGCCACACCGAGTGCAAACAGCAGCAAACGTCCGACTGAGAAGCCATTAACCTGTCTGAGCATGTGCACCACAGAGATCAGAATCAGCCCAAAGAAAAATGACCACACAGGAATAGGATGGTTATGCAGCATGTAAGTGATTAGCTTTGCCAGGGTAAAAATACTGGTCAAAATGCCGCCAAACACCGCCAGTAAAAATGGCCCATTAATGTGCATAAATGCGGCTTTTATCCCCTGCTGGCGTATCATGCCTAACAGGCTGGGGTTGACCTTTCTTATGCTGTCCAATAGTGGATGGAGTATGCCTGTAATGAAGGCGATAGTGCCACCGGACACGCCGGGCACCACATCAGCGGCCCCCATGGCCATCCCTTTAAAATAGGTCAGCAGATATTTCACGCAAAATCCTTAAGTTGGTCTGAGTTACAGCATTCGCTTGTCGGGGCAGATTATACGCATCCTCGCCCAGCAATGGAAAATGAAGTTTGGTTTAACGAGACGTCCGGCCCACTATTGTTAAGCGGTTGTTATTAGGCTAGTCTAGCAACTCATCTGACCAGACCAAACTTTCTCTATACAGCAGACAAGGTTTTCTATTAGCGAGATAAGCCAATGAATAACAAACCAACAAAAGTGATGGCACTCTACCACCGACTGACCAAATGGCCATTTGGCCATAAGCTATTTTCCGTCATGGTGTCTCGTATGGCCCCCTACTTTGCCACCGTTAAACCACTTATCACCGAGCTAAAACCCAACTATTGCCAGGTGCTGGTGCGAAAGCGTAAGACAGTACAAAACCACATAGGCACGGTACATGTGATTGCTATCTGTAACGGCCTAGAGATGGCTATGGGGACTATGGCTGAGGCCTCTATTCCGCCTCATCTGCGCTGGATCCCCAAGGGGATGAGCGTCGACTACACCGCCAAGGCAGGCAGCGATATCCGTTGTATCGCCCAGGTTAAGCCAGAGCAGTGGGTTGAAGGTGACATGCTGGTGGCTGTGACTGCTCTGGATAAGAATGACGTTGTGGTGGTCGAAGGTCATATCAAGCTGTGGATCTCCCTTAAACCCACAAAAGCATAGCCGCTCGTTAGAGGCGAATTTAACAAACAGTGTTAAAGGGCGGCTTAAACTCCGCCCCGGTTCCCAGCAAAGTGAATATCGATAATCCTATGAAAATTTGACATTTTGTCCTCAGTCTCTCAAGTTAGTGACATACTTTGGCATCAGGGACGCGCCACATGACATCGACTTTCAGGACACTCTCACCTTTCACTCTGCTATTGGGGTCTCTTTGCCTTACCGCTAACGCCACGGCCAATGACGATCATAAAGGCGCAGATATAAGCGCCAAGATCTATGATAAAAAGCCAAGCTGTATTGAACAAACACTAACACCTATCTCTCTGACCCTTACCAGCCATAAATATCCTGCTGATACTAAGCCTCTGGAAAGTGAGGCCTTTAAGGCGGCATTGGCGCAACTTGTCCAACGGGCCACAGAGCAAGGCGCTGAAGCTATCTTACTCACCCAGGTGGGCAATCATATTGTCAGCAAGATGAAGCAAAAAAAGCTGTCTCAACACTCGCAACAAGAGATGGTTAAAATGACCCAGCTAAAGACCCATCTCGAAGCTGAGCTATATCGTCTCTGCGATCATGATAAAAGCCTGTCTCAACAAGCGGCTGCCTATGACAGCAAAGGCTATGAGATCCGTCAGTCACACTTTGAATACACCTTCGAGCCACCTACCCCTAAATCAGCCGCCAAGCTTGCGGCGGCGAAGACTGTGCCTCCCGCCTTAGTCTCGTTAGACAAAGGGGTCTACGGCGCAACACTTGGCATGAGCCCCGAGGCGATCTATGAGTTACTCGGCCCCGCAAGCATAGAGTTACCGCTTAGCGCGCAGGATTTTGCTTGGGGTTACGGCAGGCAACTCTGGTTTGTATTTACCAAAAAGCGACTATCGGCCATCTCTACTGACTTTAGTCCTCTGAATAATACGGGGCAGAATCTTATCGATTATCGCGACGGATTCGATGGCGCTCCCTGGCTGATTAATGGTGAGTTCGCCTATCGCACGCCCATGTCTCAGGTGAGCCAAGCCTTAGGCATCAATCAAGCAAAACGTCCTGACCAGCTAAAACTTAGTGACGGTAATCGTCATCTAACCCTTAATTTTGACACCTTTCATCAGAACAAGGACGCCGCACCTGAAGCCCAATTAACCGGCTTCAGTCTCTATCAAGACAAGGGGAAACTGACGCTGCGAGGAAAACAACCCGACAACGAGTCACTCTCGCCACTGCTGCAGCGTCTTACCCCTTCGTTACTCCAGGACCGCCCCAGCCTGCAGCAGCTTCAGAAAACTTATCCCACCATGGCAAGGTTAGCGATCTCCAGTGATGGCGAATGGTGGCTGCTAGGCAACCATCTGCAGCTCAAGTTCAACGGCGACACCTTGCATAAGGTCAAACTGGCTTCTGGCATCTATCAACAAATGGATGATGCCGACCTCACAGAGCTTTGCGAAAGTATGGCTATTCCATCGCGAAAAAATAAGTTGCTTGAGCAGTTCGACCAGGCTAACGATGAGTTCGACAGCGTCGAAGTTTCAGAGAACAACTTCTCTCTCGTGGCTAAGTATGACTCTTATGATGATAACGCCACCCTGTATGAACTGGAGATCGTCTATTTCTAAATGGTATAAAGCGCACTGTCGGCATTTATCCCTAGATTAAACTATGAGAAAACATCGCCCAAATAACCCAAAGCAGCATCAAAAATTAGACGAGCATAGGGCCAAACCCAGTGCCACAAAGAGCAATGGGAACAAGCGTAAACAGAAAAAGACTCGATGGACGTTAGGCGCTAAATTGCGCCTATTCTTGATTATCGGGCTATTTATCGGCCTGCTACTTGCCGAGCAGCAACACCTGCTGCCGATAGGCGTCTTTATCTATTATGCCATTATGAGCCTGCTCACTTTTATCTGCTATGCCCTAGACAAAAGGGCTGCCCAACAAGACAGATGGCGTATAAGAGAGAGTCGATTGCATTGGTTATCGCTTCTTGGTGGCTGGCCGGGGGCTATGCTGGCTCAGCAGCAACTCAGGCACAAATCCAGTAAGCGCTCCTTTCGCTTGATGCTCTGGCTAATGGTATTGATCAATCTCGGGCTGTTATTCGCCATCTTGTCACCCCAGGGGCAAGCGCTGATTTCATTTAATTAAAAGCCAATTAGCCAAGAATAAGTTTACCTAGGGCTCGTTTACCCAAAGAGGACAATTGGCTATGATGAGGGCCGCACTTTTACAGGAAAATCAATAATGAGAATCATATTAGCAGTCGTGGTGATCGCCGGCGTTTTGTTTTACTTCTTTACCAGTATGAACAACCAAAAGGCGGCAAAGGAAAATATCGCCAAGGGCGAAGCCTTTTTAACCCAAAACAAGACACAAGAGGGAGTTGTTGAGACCGCCTCGGGATTGCAATACCAAGTCTTGGCAAAGGGCGATGGCAGCGACCACCCTAAGGCGAGCGATACAGTGACAGTGCATTACCATGGCACCCTGATCGACGGTACGGTATTTGACAGCTCAGTCGAGCGCGGCGAACCTATCGCCTTCCCACTCAATCGCGTCATTAAAGGCTGGACCGAAGGGGTGCAGCTGATGGTCGAAGGCGAAAAGACCCGCTTCTTTATTCCCAGCAGCCTGGCCTATGGCAACCGCAGCGCTGGCAAGATCCCCGGCGGTTCAGTGCTCATCTTCGATGTCGAGCTGATCAGCATTGATAAATAGCAGGTGCACAACTCGCTTCTGCAGCAATAAAAAACGCGCCTTAGGGCGCGTTTTTTTATATCAATACCCGAAGGGATTATCGATTGAGTGAGCTGGTTGGGTAAACCATTTCGGCCCGCTCTCCGTCATGTAGAAATGATCCTCGTGACGCACCCCAAACTCGCCTGGAACACACAGCATGGGTTCATTACTAAAACACATGCCTGCGGCCAGCGGCGTGTGATCGTTCAGCACTAAATAGGGCCATTCGTGAATATCCAGACCTATACCATGACCCGTTCTATGGGGCAGACCCGGCAGGTCATAACCTGGGCCGAAACCAGCCTGTTCGATCACATCGCGCGCGGCGCGATCGACGCTAGAACAAGGCGCACCCAATTTAGCTGCCTCAAAGGCCGCCAGCTGGGCATCTTGCTCAAGTTGCCACAACTGACGCTGACGCTCACTTGGGGTACCGTACACATAGGTACGAGTAATATCTGAGTTATAACCATGTAACTGACACCCTGTATCAATCAGCACGGTATCGTTTAACGCCAGCGCCTTAGGCGATTTCACCCCATGGGGATAGGCGGTATCTTCGCCAAAGAGCACAATACAGAAGTATAAACCCGCCGGTGCGCCCACGGCTTTGTGCGCCTGATGAATAAAATTCTCCACCTCGCCCACTGTGATCCCTTCACGTAAGATACGCGCCGCCGCCTTATGCACCTCCAGCGTCATATCCTTAGCACGCTGCAGCAGGGCCAACTCAGCTTCAGACTTGATCATGCGACAGGCTGCGGTGATCGACTTACCGTTCACAAATTCAAACTCACTGCTCAGCTGACGTACGCCATCGAAGATGAAAAAGGCCGCCGACTCATCCATGGCCAACTTACCCTGACAAATCCCCAGCTCCCCCAGACGTTTAACAAACAGCGCATAGGGGCTCTCATCTTCGTGCCAGCAGTTCACCCGCCCCTCAATCACCATGTAGCCCTTGAGGGTATCGAGTTCAAACGCCGGAGCGATATATTCCAGTTCGCCATCGGCAGGCAAAATGGCACCCACCATACGCTCACTGGCATACCAGCGTGTTCCGGTAAAATAGTAGAGGTTAGTGCCTGCATTAAGGTAGATAGCCCCTATCCCCTGTTGACGCATCAGGCCCTGCGCCTTTTCGATGCGGGCACGATACTCTTGCGCCGAGGGAGCCTCAACGCCTTGAGTCATATCAGATAATTTTGCCAGCTCCTGCTCGGGCGTTGAGCCGCCCACGCCCTTGGTGGTTGTTACACTCGCTTCAATCATATCTTACACCTTACAAGGCAACCGCCGAACAAGTCTGCGGTCACCGTAGAAAACATCAATGGATAACCTGCATTTTTAGCATACTGTATACAAAAAAGCATTAGTCTAAAGAAAGAAAAATCTTCAAGGTGGGGTAGCAAACATATTGCGGTACCGACAATAGAGACCGACACCAGTAGATAATGTGCCAGTCAGCTAATGTATCGGCGTGTTTTTATCAGATAAACTACAGCCTCACATCACGGCAGCAGTCTCATATCTCTCAGACGGCGTCATACACTAGAGTCGATTAGGCTTGTTCTTTTTCTAGCTGATGCTTATCGAGCAACACCTTAAGGCCACGACAAACCAGGGTCTCCATATCATCGACCCGGGCGATATTGACATCACTGAGTGGCGATGTCAGTGCCAACTGCTTCAGAGACTCAACACAGCCCTTATAGTAGTCGGGCTGATTCATCATAGGGCCTGCCAACCAGATACGATTAGGGTTGAACAGGTTGATCGCCCAGGCAATCCCCATCCCTAAGTAACTGCCCGCACGGTAAAGCTCCTGCGGGCTCTTAAGGCCTCTGATGCGGATCGACTCGCCGCTGGCCAGCTGCTCCAAACTGTACTCGCCGCCTTCACTCATCACCCGGCAATGACCCAGTTCACCGGCAACGCCACCCGCCCCGAGAAACGGCTCACCCTTGATAGCGATTGCCATGCCTATCCCTGCGCCGCTCATCAGCAGTAATTCGCAAGCATTTTTTGGATCACACACCGCCAACATGCCGGCATCGATATCATTGTGGATCAGACTGAAACGAGCCTGGGTATGAAGGTGTTGCAAAGAGAGTCCATTGAGCTTAGGCGCCACCTTACAGGCAATGAGAGTGTTTTGCTTGACTAAGCCTGGTACGGCCACCCCAAGTGCATAATCGGTCAATCCATAGTCCGCTTCGATATCGGCAATATGCCGATTAAGATCGTCCCAGGTAAAATGCTCACCCGTGGCGATCTTATACTGTTCGGTACGCCCCTGAGTCTCGATTTCAAACAAGGCCGTTGTCGCGCCAATATCTATGGTGAGGGATTGCATAGCGAGCTCCGTTACCAGCTATCTCATTACAGAGACAATGAGAGTTATGTATGGCCGAATTTTATCATAAAAATAGCCGCATTAGGCTACACAAAATCATACTAACACTTTGCTTTGATTGAATTTCCACCAAGCCTTATGCAGGGTCAGCGATTTTTTTCCTCTGCCGTCTGTATACTGAGGTCAATCGGTACCCTACCCCAGGCCATCAACAACAAGTGTATGGCAAGTAATGGAATGCAGCTAAGCAACATCACCTCCCAACCGAGCTGATGCAGTACCCAGCCAGCGCTTAATGAGGCCACAGCCTGAGAACCAAACACAAAAGCGTCGTTAAACGCCTGAACTTTAAAACGTTCCTCGCTATGATAATGACGGGACAATAATACAGTCCCAGCCACAAATAGCAGGTTCCACCCTAAGCCAAGTAACACCAGTGCCACCCAGTAATTGAGTAACTCTCGCCCTAGCAAAGCAACTGTAATGGTCACCCCATAGGCCAGCAAGCCCACCAGCATCATACGGCTGGTGCCAAACTTAGCCACTAGGTAACCGCTAAACAGTGAGGGGAAATACATGGCGATAATATGGCTCTGAATCACCCATTTGGTGTCGGCTAGCGAGTAATGCTCCATATGATGCATGTGAAGTGGCGTGGCCGTCATGATAAAACTCATCATGCCATAGCCTATAGTCGCTGCGCCTATGGCAGTCCAAATAGAGGGTTGCAGCAAAATATGACCAAGGGGGCGTACTGGCTGAGGTGTTAGCTCAACCGCCGCCTGATGTTCCTGGTTATCCTGATAAAAACAGAGCACCAATCCCGCCAGCAAGCAGACGCAGATCAGAAATAGAAAGGCACCAACATGGGGCGTTTCGAACAATTTCTCCCCCAGCACCGCCAGTTCAGGCCCCATAAAGGCAGCAACTAAGCCACCAACCAGCACACGAGAGGCCGCCTTAGCGCCGTCGATTGGCGCGACCGACTCCATCGCCGCAAAGCGGTACTGCTGCACTATGGCCCCAGCCGCGCCCAGCAGCAGGCCACTAATACAAAAAGGTATAAAGAATTGCATCAAGGTAGCAAAGGCGGCCAACAGGCCGCCGCACATCCCGAGCGCGCTGCCCAAGAGAAAAATCTTCTTACGCCCAAAGCGGCGCATCAAACGACTCACGGGCACAACTGACAGCGCAACCCCAATCACCATCACGGCGATAGGCAGAGTTGACAGAGCGGGAGTGGGCGCAAGCTGGGCACCAATCAATCCACCCAGCAACATCATCATGGGCGTGGCACTCATGGCAAAAGCTTGCGCCAGGGTTAACACCCAAACATTTCTTGGCATCAGGATCTCATCTTCAGGCTATTTATATGCAAAATACTGACTCATGACTCAATTTACCAGTCTGCACTGAGCTTAATTAGCCAATACGTGTTGGATCCATGTGCCAAGAGCGATTAACGATCTGGCTCAGGCCACTTGAAAACAACCTAAGTTCACCTAAGGTTTACGCCGACAACTCAGCAGTTTTGTTGACTTCCCTTCCAAGTCTTGGCCGCAACTGAGATAATCCCTGCACATTAAGCCACCCATAGATGGCCAAAAGAGGAGCCTACATGACATCTGTAACTGCACAACGTCTACACGCCGTGAGAACCGAAATGCTCAATCATTCACTCGATGCCTTTATCGTGCCACGGGCCGACGAATACTTGGGAGAATATGTGCCGGCGCGTAACGAGCGACTCCTGTGGCTTAGCGGTTTTACCGGTTCGGCTGGCATGGCCATAGTGCTCAAAGAGAGTGCCGCCATCTTCATCGATGGCCGTTACACGGTTCAGGTGAAGCAACAGGTAGACGCCACGCTATTTGAATACCAGAGTCTGCATGACACGCCGCAGATCCCTTGGCTGATAGCCCAGCTAAGTGAAGGCGATCGCATAGGTTACGATCCGCGCCTGCATACCCTAAGTTGGCAGCAACAGGCCCTAGCCCAATGCCAACGCGCCGGTATCGCCCTGGTACCTGTCACTCAAAACCCTATCGATCTGCACTGGCAGGAAAGACCCGCGGCATCAAGCACAGCTATCACCCTATTTAGCGAGCAAAGCGCTGGACTCTCCAGCCTGGAAAAGCGCCGCCAGATTGGCCAAGAGGTTGCCGGTAGCGGAGCCGATGTTTCCCTTATCAGCGCCCTCGATTCCTTCTGTTGGTTACTGAACATTCGTGGCAGTGACGTCCCTCGTCTTCCCGTAGTGCTGGGCACCGCGCTCTTGTACAAGAATGGCGACATGACGCTGTTTACCGATCTGGCGAAATTGCCAGAAGGCATTGTTGAGCACGTCGGCGCTGGCGTCGAATTTAGAGCCGAGACCGAGCTCGCCGCCGCCCTGGAACAATTAGCGGGCGTCAAACTGCTGGCCGATCCAGACAGTGCCAATGCCTGGATGCAGCTAACCGCACAAGAAGCCGGCGCCAAGCTGATAGCCGGTCAAGATCCGGTTGCCCTGCCCAAGGCACAGAAAAATCCAGCCGAGCTTGCCGGGCTGACCGCCTGCCATGTTCGCGATGGCGTTGCCGTGAGCCGCTTTCTCGCCTGGCTAGACAGCGAAGTGGCGGCGAAGCGCCTTTATGATGAAGGCACCTTGGCCGACAAGCTGGAGAGTTTCCGCCTGGAAGATCCTCTCTATCGCGAGCCAAGTTTCGACACCATCTCGGCCGCTGGCGCCAACGCGGCCATGTGCCACTACAATCACAACAATGGCACTCCCGCCATGATGACCATGGACAGCATCTATCTAGTGGACTCTGGCGCCCAATACCTTGATGGCACCACAGATGTTACCCGCACCATAGCTATCGGTGAGGTCACAGACGAGCAGCGCAAGATGGTGACTCTAGTCTTGAAGGGGCATATCGCTCTGGATCAAGCCAGATTCCCCAAAGGCACCACAGGCCAGCAACTCGATGGCTTTGCCCGTCAATACCTGTGGCAGCATGGCTTTGACTACGACCACGGCACGGGCCATGGCGTCGGCCACTTCCTCAGCGTCCATGAAGGCCCACAGCGCATCGCCAAGAACAGCAATGCCGTACCTTTACTACCGGGCATGGTGGTATCAAACGAGCCAGGTTACTACCGCGCCGATGCCTTTGGCATACGCATCGAAAACCTGATCGCTGTCCAAACATGTCAGGCCTTGGCCAGCGCCGAGCGCGAGATCTACGAGTTCCATGCGCTTACGCTTATCCCCATAGACACCCGTTTGATCGATAAGCAGTTACTCACAGATGCTGAAACCCAATGGCTTAATGCCTACCATCAGAGAGTCAGAGAGACATTAAGCCCCTTGATGCAGGGCGCAGAGTTAAACTGGCTCCTCAAGGTTACAGAAGCTATTTAAGCGATAGTAAAACAGCACCCCAGGGTGCTGTTTTTTTCAGGCTTGAACCAGGCGCTCTCGCGCCTTTAACCAACGTACCAGCTCGCTATAGGGTTTGGGCCGACAGATTAAATAACCCTGCAAGGAGATATCTGGCACCTGCTCCAGGTAGTTAAGATCATGGATATCTTCAACCCCTTCGGCCACAAGATGTATGCCGAGCTTGCCGCTAATGGCCTGCATCGACTTTAAGATTGTCTGGGAAACAGGATCTTTATGTATGCCATGAACCAGACTGCGATCTAACTTCAACTCACTGATCGGCAAAGTGCAGAGCTGAGAAAGATTTGTGTAACCTGTACCAAAATCGTCAATCGCTACCCCAATACGATTCATCCTCAACTGACTGATGGTGGAATGCTGGCGTTGCTTATCCAGCACCTGATTTTCGGTGATCTCTACCGTGAGGCGCGAAGGCGACAAGAGATTTTGTTCGCAATATTGAATCAAGCGGGTATGCCAACCACTCTGATTGAGCTGCTTAGGGCTCAGGTTGATCGACAGGTGGCATTGCCGACAAGAGTCAAATTGACTGATGAGCGCCCACTCAGGAATAGCATTATTAAGCAGTTTAGTGGTCAGGCTGTTGAGGGCATTGTTGCACTCGGCCACATCGATAAACATATCAGGTGTGATCAGCTGCAGGCGATTACCCTGTTGCAAGCGGCACAGCACCTCGAAGCCCTTTATCTTGCCGCTAAGAATGTCAACTTGCGCCTGATAATAAGGAATGATCTTGTTGGAGTTGATCGCGCGGCGGATCTCTGTGATGCTCATCAAGCCTTTCTGGCGCGCACCGACACCTTGGTAGGCCATCAGGCGATAGCGCTCAACACAGATCCTAAGTTGTTCTGTGGTGACGGGTTTCATCAGCGCCCCAAGCAACCTGAGTTTCGAGGCTTCCACCAGCTGAGAGGCGGCCTCGACAATACGCGACTCCATGCCGGAGGCGATAATTATCCCCCCTTTGAACTCCATTTTGCTCAGGCGCATCAGAAACTCTATGCCATCCACCTCTGGCATATGCAGGTCAACCACCACTATCTGGTAGTCATCGCTGTATTTACTTAGGGTGCGAATGGCACTGCGAGCATCACGGCAGAACTCCACCTTGTCGACATCAAGCAGCAAGAAGTGACGGCTGAGTACACGGCAGGCACTCAGCGAATCATCGACGATCAAGACATTTATCGACATGACATCCCCTATAGCAAGTAGGATGCTGTATTAGATTTCGAGTATAGAAACATTCCACCTCAGCCTCCGTGCCAATGACAACCTCCAAGAGTTAACCTAATAAGGTTAGTTCAGCTCGCTATCGTGTCAAATGACCCAAATCACCAACACCTCTCTGCCTCGAGGCAATAAAAGTGCAGGTTTTAACCAAAATTTTTGCTATACTCCGCGGCCGCCTTTGTGGCCTAGGGTCGTTATGGGTTAAGGTACAGCTCGAGTCTGGACTAAACTCAATCTGATATGTCGTTATTTTAAAAGGTAAACAACAGGATATCCCATGAAATTTGAATCTTTCAGTTTTGCTCCCGAGATTTTGCGCGCCGTCTCAGAGTGCGGGTACCAAAAAATGACGCCTATTCAGAAAGAGGCTATCCCGGCTATCCGCCGTGGACAAGACGTGCTGGCCAGTGCGCAAACCGGCACAGGTAAAACCGCCGCTTTCGCCCTGCCTATCCTGCAGAAGATGATTGATACCCCGGCCGAGACACAGCGCTCAAATACCCGCGCACTCATTCTAGCCCCAACCCGTGAGCTAGTGGCTCAGGTGGCCGACAACATCAAGCAGTACAGCCGTTATCTGCCTATTTCAGTGCTGACGGTTTACGGTGGCGTTAAGATGGACACCCAGGCAGCCAAGGTGAAGAAAGGCGCCGACATCATAGTCGCTACCCCTGGCCGTCTACTGGAGCACATTCAAGCCTGTAACCTTAACCTCTCCAACGTCGACTTCTTGGTGCTGGACGAAGCCGACCGTATGCTTGACATGGGTTTTATCTCAGACATCCAGAAGATCTTGCAGTCGGTAAATCGCGATCGCCAAAACTTACTATTTTCAGCTACCTTCTCCAGCGCCGTTAAGCAACTGGCCAACGAGATGCTGGTCAAGCCTAAGTCAATCGCCGTCGACAAGCAGAACACGACGGCAGTGACCGTCAGCCAGGTGGTTTATCCAGTCGAGCAACGCCGCAAGCGTGAGCTACTGTCTGAACTGATCGGTAAGAAAAACTGGAAACAGGTGTTGGTATTTACCGCCACCCGTGAGGCCGCCGACTCCCTAGTGAAGGAGCTCAATCTGGATGGCATCCCTTCGGCTGTGGTGCACAGTGAGAAAGCCCAAGGCAACCGCCGCCGCGCCCTGCGCGAATTTAAAGAGGGCAAGGTACGCGCCCTGGTCGCGACCGAAGTCGCGGCACGTGGCCTGGATATTCCTGAGTTGGAATATGTGGTTAACTTCGACCTGCCCTTCCTGGCAGAAGACTATGTTCACCGCATCGGTCGTACCGGCCGCGCCGGACGCAGTGGCGTCGCCATCTCTTTGGTGAGCCGCGAAGAAGAGCGAACTCTGGCCGATATCGAAAAATTGATCGGCAATAAGATCCGCCGAGTCACTATCCCTGGCTACGAGGTAGGCAGTCGCGATCTCTTGATCAAACAGCTGCAGAAACGTCGCAGCTTTGCCAAGAAGCAGCAACGCAGCGACAATGTCGGTGCTCAGGTGGTCGCCGAGAAGAACATGGGCGCTCGTCGGGTCAAGGTAAAGAACTCATCTAACGCGAAAATTAAGAAGCAAAAATAATCGACGTACGGTCACAAAATTATTATCTAATCAATTAAGGCACTTAACAGTGCCTTTTTTGATCGCATCGATTAATTCCACATCAGGATGAAAGTTTAAATCGCCCGCCTGGGTCTGTTCGACAGATAAAACAGTCCACATATAACAATAAAGGCTCCCTGATGACTAAAACCCCCAATCCCCTCCTCGGTACACTGTTGCTACTCCTGATGAGTCTGCCGCTGACGGCTGAGCCTGTTACAGTCAAGCCTATCGCAGAAAGCCCGACGACTATCTCACCGCTCCTCAACGGCCAGCAAGTGCCTGAGGTGTTAGTCAAAGATCTCAAGGGAGAGACTGTGGAGCTAAAGCAACTCCTCCAGGGTAAACCCAGCGTGATTTTTTTCTATCGCGGCGGTTGGTGCCCCTTCTGTAATGCTCAGATGGGTCAGCTCCAAGCGATCGAGGGCGATCTACTCAAGATGGGCTTTCAATTAATTGGCATCTCACCCGACGCGCCGGAGGAACTGCGCGCCTCGATGACCAAAAACGATCTCAACTATACCTTGGTCTCCGATGCCGATCTCAACGCCATGCGCGCCTTCGGCCTGGCCTACTTTAGCAGCCAAAGCATTACCGAGCGTTACATGAGCAAGATGCAACTTAACAACCGCCTGTGGAAAAACGCGGCCGGAGAGGAGCGCTTAGTGCTGCCGGTGCCCGCCGTCTACATCACAGATAAAACTGGGCTGGTGCACTTTCAATACCTCAATCCCAACTACAAGGTGCGCGCCGAGCCCAAGCTGATCCTCACCGCTGCCAGTTTGGTAAAATCTTAAATACACAGCAGGCCCAGCGCCTGCTTTTCTTTGCCTGCGCCATATTGCTCATCGCGGCGATAGGGTATACTTGGCAGCGCATTCTTATCCCATTTCTGCGCGGAGACGCAATGACAGAGCAAAGCTATAATCAGGCCCTATTGGCGTTAGCCGAAGCCGGGCTGGCAGCCTTAACGGCACGTAACGACAACCCCACCAGCATCAAGACCCCGGCGGCCGAAAGCCACTTTATCTGCAACTGGATGGCCCAGGCACTCAAAGAGCGCCGCTTCTCTAAACTGGTGGCCGACGACCTCACCCGCTGGGTAAGAGAGGGACGTAGCCGCGGTGCAAATGCTCAGTTACCCTTGCTATTAGAGCGCATCCAGGCCCAATACCTGCCCGCCATGGCAAACCATGAGGTAGGAGAGTCACTACAGGCGATGATTGCCGAACTTGAAGCTCAAGATTGGCTAGTTATTCTCGACTGCGAAGTCAGCGGCAAACTCAAGCTCGACAGCGATGGTCAAAACAGCCTGGTGATTTCGGTCGAGCAATATGAGCAGCATCTGGTCGACGGCAAACTCCTCAAGCCCATCACACTCTACATACGTGCCGATGAGCAGCTTATCGCCCAAAGCGCCGTTAAACACGCGCTCCTGCTGAGCCAGGGTGACAAGAAAGCCAGCTGCATCAAACACCATAAGGCCTATCGCGTCTATCCGGGCAATCGTCTGCCCGCCTTAGCATTGCTAAAAGCCTAACTAGACTTAAATAGGTCGTCTCAGCCAAGACGGCCTATCTCATCGACACTTCCTTCTGCCCTATCTCGTGGTAGCATGTCAGCCTGATCCACTGAAATTCAACAGGCAATATGACAGCGAACAAGCACCAAGATTCGGCAACACCGCACTACAACGCCCTGTGCGCTGCCTTTAAACAGATCCACCACTTCGAACACCTAAGAGCACTGGGTGACTGGGACCAAGCGACCATGATGCCAAGTGGCGGCAGTCAGGCCCGAGGCGATGCCATGGCCGAGCTGGCACTGCATATCCACGGGCTAAAGACGGCGCCAGATTTGGTGGATAGATTAGCCGCTGCGGGCGAAGAAGCCCTGTCGAGCGAACAAGTCGCTAACCTCAGAGAGATGCGCTATCAGACGCTGCAAGCCACCGCCCTACCCGGCGAGCTGGTACAGCAAAAGACGGCACTTACCTATGCCTGCGAACATGCCTGGCGCCAGCAACGCAAGGATAATGATTGGCAGGGATTTAAGCCCAACCTGGAGCAGGTGATTGCCCTGGTGCGCGAAGAGGCACAGATCTTAGGTGAGGCGCAGCAGTTGTCGCCTTATGATGCGCTACTCAATAAGTTTGAGCCCGGCACCCGCACCGAATCACTGAATCAAGTCTTTGGTGAAATCAGAACCTGGCTACCAGATATGATTAAGCAGGTACAAGCCAAGCAGCAGAGCTGGCCATCGGCGCCCGTGCCACACACCAGCGCGGCAGCCCAGCAGGCGCTCAACCTGGATGTGATGACACTCTTAGGATTTGATTTTAATCAGGGCCGACTAGACACCAGCAGTCACCCCTTCTCAGGTGGCATGCCCGGCGATGTGCGGATCACCACTCGCTATGATGAGACCGACTTCATCACCTCGCTTTACAGTACCATCCATGAGGTAGGCCACGCCCGCTACGAACAGGGGCTGCCGCCAAAGTGGCGCACTCAGCCTGTGGGGCTGGCTCGCTCAATGGCTATCCATGAGAGCCAGAGCCTGTTTTTCGAGATGCAGCTGGCCAGAAGCCCGGCAATGATTGTCCTGCTGACCGAGAAGATTAATCAACACCTAGGCACAGCTCTAACCAACCAGTCCCTGACTCATCTGGTTCAACGCGTCACGCCAGGCCAGATCCGGGTGGATGCCGATGAGGTGACCTACCCTTGCCATATCATGCTGCGTTTCGAGGCGGAGAAGGGGCTGGTCGATAACAGTCTGCAGGTCGCCGATCTTCCCGAGTTCTGGGACAACCAGATGCAAAGCCTGCTTGGGCTCTCCACTAAGGGAGATTATCGCAACGGCTGTATGCAGGATATTCACTGGCCGGTCGGTGAGCTGGGCTACTTCCCAAGCTATAGCCTGGGGGCCATGTATGCCGCCCAGTTTAAGGCGAGCATGGTCAAGACACTCGGTGATATCGACAGTCTGATTCAGGCGGGAGAGATGGGGCAGATCATGGCCTGGCTCGAACAACACATCTGGTCGCAAGGGTCTCTGCTGACCACTGATGCCCTAGTCACCCAGGTAACCGGCGAGGTGCTTAATCCGGTGCACTTCAAGCACCATCTGGAGCAGCGCTACTTACACCAATGGTAGTAAACAACTGCTCACTTACTGTGATTGGTATTAGTTAAACTAACAGACAAATAAAAAGGCTAGCGCAATACGCTAGCCTTTTTCATTCTATTACCGACAGCTTTATCTCGCAGGCTGACGTGACTCGTCAGCACCATTAAGCTTAGTTAGCGACTTCGCCCTCGCGTGGCGTCTTGCCATTTAAAGGAGTGTGCGCCCCTTGACTCTCTTCGGCTAACTCGCCCGAGCCAAGCATATCGTTAGTGATCATGTTATGACCTTTGAGCAGATCATTGAGTCCGCCCTTTTTGGCATCGACCATGCCTAGCTCTCTAAGCATGGCATCGACGATAGGCGCATTAGCCCGGTAGTTCAGCGCCGCCGAAGTGACCTGCTCGGCAATGCCGCCCTGGCTCAATACCGTCTCGCCGCTACCTTGTGTAGCACCAGAGGTACCATAGCCCTGCAGTATCTTAATCCCTTCGATGTTCTCCAGCGGCTTAACCGCCTGGGCCACCACTTCAGGCAAGGCTTTAAGCATCGCCAGCGCTTTTTGCAGCTCGATCTGCTCGCTGCTCAGCACGTTTTCCGCCTCGTGCAGCGCCTGCTTACCGGCCGCCTCGACCGCATACACCTTCTCATCGGCCTCGGCCTTAAGCTTCTTGGCATCCGCCGCCGCTTTTGCCTCGGTAAGGATCGCGCTTGCCTTATCTTCGGCGGCGCGCTTCTCGGCTTCCGCTTCCACCGTTACGCCAACCGCATCACGCTCGGCCTCCTTGCGGGCGTCGATCACTTCGATCTCTTTGCGACGATTAGCCTCGGCCACCTGACGCACGGTAATAACCGCTTCCTCTTTCTCAACTTTGAGCTTCTCGGCCTCGGCAGCCTTGGCGCGCGCAGCGGATTCCTCTTCCGACTTCTGCGCCACGGCGATCTGCTTATCCTGCTCGGCCACCTCAATATCGCGCTGCTGCTGGATGCGAGATTGCTCAATAGCTTTACGCTTCTCGATCTCACGGGTCTCGATATCTTTGGTCTTCTCGATCTGCGCCGTCTCTACCGCGCGCTCCTTGGCGATCTCCGCCTCGCGCTCTTCACGGGTCTTCTGTTCTTGCTTCTTGAGGATCTCTGCCTTTTGTTCGGCACGCTTAAACTCCAGCGCCTGTTGTTGAATTAGACGCGCTTCCTCTTCCGCCTTCTCGATCTCAAGCGACTCTTTTTCGGCTTCCAGGTTACGCTGCTCTATCTTGATGCGGTTTTCCTGCTCGATGTCGTTGGTCTCTTTGCGCTTCTCTTCGATGATCTTCGCCAAGCGAGCACGACCCTCAGCATCGAAGGCGTTATTTTCATTAAAGAACTGTAGATCGGTCTGGTCGAAACCTGTCAGTGATACCGACTCCAGCTCGAGACCGTTTTTCTCCAGATCGTTGGCGACATTATTCTGTACCCGCTGCACGAAGTCGGCGCGCTGTTCATGCATCTCTGTCATGGTCATCTCTGCCGCCACCGCACGTAGCACATCGACAAACTTAGACTCCATCAGTTTCTTCACCTCTTCGACACGGGTGGTACGCGTACCCAGTGTCTGAGCCGCCATGGAGATCCCCTCGACACTTGGCGCCACACGCAGATAGAAGTCGGCGCGCACATCGACCCGCATGCGATCTTTGGTGATCAATGCATCTTTCTGCATCTTCTCCACTTCGATTCGCAGGGTATTCATGTTGACCGCGATGGTTTCATGTAACACGGGCAATACGATGGCACCGCCATCTTTAATGATCTTCTCCCCGCCAAAACCCGTCCTGACAAAGGCGGTCTCTTTCGAGGCCCGTCGGTATAACTTGGCAAATATCAGGCCGATAACCAAGAGACCGATAAGCGCAGCGCCAATGGCAATAAAAACAAAGCTGCCACCCAATGAGACGCCTATTCCTTCAATTTCATTCATTTTTCATCCTTAATCTAAATCACTTGTATCAAGCGGGTAAAATGACGAGCCTCAGGCTCGCCGAAAGTTAAAGGTCATCGTTAAACTGCACCACAGACCATACCTTGCCGTTGCGATGCAGGAGTACCACAGAGGTGCCCTGAGAAAAGGCTTCACCGGCCAACTCGGGCTCCACCAGTACATAATGTTTCTGCTGATAGATATCTCGTACCACGGCCTCACTAGGAAATCCCTTGCGAGCGCAACCTAAGGTTACGACCCCCACCAGTCCGCTCAGTTCATCAACAGAGACGGCAGAAGATTCGTTTTTCGGAAGTAGATCGGCAAGGCGACTGCCAAGGAAACGACAGGAGAGCGCGGTTAACACCAGGGCGCCAGGAATACTCATCACGGGAGAAAGTGACGTCACAAAGGTCAGCCCCAGATAATTAATCGCAAAGCCCGCGATGGCAAAACTGGTTAAGGCTAACACCAACCAAATAAGTAGCGGTAAACGATCCAGGCAGAGCCAGCCGGCAACGCCTGTGACACCAGACACGCCGTTATCGACATCGGCGTCCATCTCCATGGGTGTCATATCGTCTAGTAGACCAAACAGGCTCAGACCAAAGGCCATAGACAGGCCTTCAACCAATCCCAGTAAGATCACGAATGCCAGTGCTAGGCTATAGGGTAAGTTATCGGTAAGAAGTAAAAAGTCCACTGTCTCTCTCCATGAGAAAAGCCCATTTCCTTCAAGAAAATTTAAGGCCTGCTTAATATTGAGCGCATATCTTCCTAGCTTGGCAACTTGGGCAACGAATGACTGACAAAACGATAAAGTCACCAAGTCTGAGAGAATAACAGACTGAATAATTGAGTTAAATAGCCAAATTACACATTTGTTTTTGCTAATCTAAACAGCCATACCATGCCATTGATAAGCCCTACAAGCTGTGCGAACATCTAGCCTTTACCCCATTTAAGCCCGACTTATGCAGATACGAGAAATACAGACTCAGGATTGGCCCGCCATATTAGTAATACAAGATGAGTGCTACCCCAACATAGAGCCCGAATCCGAGACCGCCCTGCAGAGTAAGGCAATGCTCTCACCAAGCACCTGCTGTGTGGTGACTCAAGATGACACAGTTATCGGATACTGCCTGGCGCATCCCTGGCAGCGTGATACCCCGCCGAGTCTGGAGCAGGTACTGGACACCTTGGAAAAGCAAGAAACCCTCTACCTGCACGATATCGCTTTTTCCGCCAAGGCCCGTGGCCTAGGTGCTGGCACCGCCGTGTTCGACCGTCTGCTTGCTCAGGCTAAACGTCTGTCACTGCCAAGCATCTCACTGGTGGCCGTGGGCGGCGCACACACATATTGGCAACGCCTGGGATTTAAATCGCGTATAATCGACAAATCATTAGATAGCTACCCGGATGATGCCTGCTATATGGTGTACGCCATCGATTAGCATTATCCGCTGCGCTTCAATTTATCAGTAAGAGAATATTATGGCCCGTAGAGTCGGTTATACCTTTAAAAATCAGTACAAAGAGATCAACTTCGTTTACGACAAGTACCACGATATCTATGAGGCAGTCGCCGCCGCAGAAGGGATAGATTTGACTCGTTATCTCGCCATGGAGGCTCAAGTCGCCATGACATCCAAGGGCTCTCAGGCGGTGAAAGACTATCGTCAGAAGGAGTTTGCCCGCTTCGGCTTTAGCGACATCCGCTTTATCCGAGATGAAAGCCAAGACTAACTTAGCTAGAATAGCCCCCCATTTATGCCTTTAACCAGATGATGTAGGCCCAAGATGTCTAATATTGAACATGCCAATTTCCCCAGAGCCGGTTTCATTCGCCGTATGGGCGCAATAGTATACGATCTCCTACTGGCCGTTGCCGTCTATATGGTGGCCGGTGCCATCGGCTTTGGTGTCTTTATTGCCCTCACCAGCAGTGGCTTGATCTCAATGCAGGGATTCGAGCATGTCTCAGATCTGCTCAACGCGACGCCGCTTTACAAAGGGTTGTACCAACTGTGGATCGCCTTGTGTGTCGGTTTCTTCTATGTGCTGTTTTGGAGTCGTGGTGGCCAAACCTTGGGCATGCGCGCCTGGCGCCTCAAGATCCAACATCCTAACGGCCAGTGCCTGAGCATGATCACAGCCGGCGCTCGCCTGGTCTGGTCTCTGCTGGGGATAGGTAATTTATGGATCTTAATCAACGGCGACAAGCTGGCGCTGCAAGATATGATGACCCGCTCAGAGGTGGTGGTGTTGTCCAAAGAAGCCAATCAGATGCGTAACTGGCACGGCGTTTAATGGCTGATTTGTGATAGCTGTATAAGCAGTTCATTTTGACAGATAGCGGCCCATCGCAACTTTGGCCGCATTAACCTGCCATGAAAAAAGGACCTCTAGGGTCCTTTTTTATTAGTCTGCTTAGCATCAGGATTTAATCAGCCTGCGCTATTTTCGAATATAGTAGATCGCCACGCCGCTAAAGATAATGGGCGGCATCACGGCCCCCAATATGGCTGGCAGGCCGTACACTAGCGTCATGGGGCCAAAGATCTCATTGCAGATATAGAAGCTGAAACCTGCCATCACCCCTAATAGCACACGTGCACCCATGGTGACAGTACGCAGTGGGCCAAACACAAACGACAGCGCCACCAACATCATGACCGCAACCGTTATCGGCTGCATGATCTTTCGCCACAGCGCCAGTTCATAACGGCCTGAATCCTGATTGTTTACCCGCAGATACTCGAGATAACCCACCAATCCCTGAATCGATAACGCCTCAGGTTTCACCGAGACGACCCTGAGCTTATCGGGCGTCAGGGTCGATTCCCAGCGGAACAGTGTCAGGTCCGTCTGGCTCACCTTTTCAGCAGAGATATTGGTCTGGCGCACATCCAGCAGTCGCCAATGATCACTCGAATAAACACCACGTCTCGCTTCAATGGTGCCCACCAGGTTGAGGTTATCGTCAAACTCATACAGCACAACATTATGCAGGGTATTGATGTTTTCAATCTCACCGATTTTTACAAACAGATCGCCATCTCTGGCCCAGATACCACGACTCGACTTAAATAGACTACCGCCTGAGAGCTTAACCGCCTGTAACTCCTTACCGTGACGCTCGGCAACGGGGGCTCCCCACTCGCCTAAGGCCATCACTAAAATCATCAAGGGCACCGCGGTTTTCATCGCAGACAGGGTGATCTGAAAACGGGACAAGCCTGATGATTGCATCACCACCAGCTCAGAGTTCGACGCCAGCATGCCCATGCCGATCAAAGCCCCTAAGAGCACCGCCATGGGAAAGAACATCTCAATGTCACGAGGGATCAGAAACAGTACATAAATAGCGGCATCGACCATGGTATAGGTGCCCCGCCCCACAAGGCGCAGCTGATCCACCCACTTGATGATGCCTGACAAGCCTGTCAACACCAACAGACACAGGGCCGAGGTGCTCACCAAAACACGAGCTATGTATAAATCTAATATCTTCATGCCTTCACCTTCTTACGCTTAATCAAGCCAGAAAGCTTGGCCCCAGTAGGACGCTCCTTACTCAGCAATAATATCCCCATAACTAGGGCCGAGGCGTGGATCCACCACATCCCCAAATATGCTGGTACCACCTCATCTTCGAGCGCCTTACGCCCTGCAATCATCAAACCGAAATAGCCAAGGTAAAGTAAAATCGCCGGGAACATCTTGGCAAACTTGCCCTGCCTGACATTCACCCTTGCCATGGGCACGGCGATCAATGTCATAAAGGGGATTGCCAGTGGGATTGCCAGACGCCAGTGGAACTCGGCCACGGCCTCAGGGCCTTCAGTGTCCAGCAGTTGATCGATAGGTAGGGCCGATAGTTTACGGCGACGCTGATCCACTTCCTGTTCTTTGATCTGCATTTCGTAGCCAGCAAACTGCACCACTTGATAGTCGAGTTGATTGCCCTTGCTCTGATATTGAATACCGTCATTGAGCTTAAGACGCTGCTCGCCGCTTTCATTTTCAACAACGCTGCCCCCTTGAGCCACCACGATATTGGACTGGCTCGCAACGTCTTCAGGATCTGGCAGCTGAGCCACAAACACCTTATCGAGCTGATTATCCCGACCGATACGTTCGACAAACAGTACCGCCCGGCCATTAGGACTGGTTTGAAAACGCCCTTGGGTCAAGGCCGCAAGGCCAGCCTCCGACTGTGCATTTTCCAACACTCGGTTTTGGGTCTCTTCGGCCCAAGGCGTCACATAGATGGATAAAAAGCCGGTAAACAGCATATTGGCGATGGCTAGTAACAGGGTGACGCGGGTGACATACCACTCACTGATCCCGACGCCGTGAAAAACCACCATCTCACTCTCGGCATACATACGACCATGGGCCACCAAAATCCCTAAAAATAGGCTTAATGGCACCACGAGTACCGCGAGGTAGGGAAGGTTGAGACCTAAGAGAGTCATCACTAGAGAGGCGGGAAACTCGCCTTCGGACGCATCTGCGAGTACACGAACAAAATGTTGGCTAATAAAAATAGCTAACAGTACTAAAAGCACCGCCATCTGCGCTTTTAAAACTTCACGAATCAAGTATCTAAATACAATCACAGGCAGGATCCAGTCCCTAAACTTATATTTATGCTGGTATCAGCCCACTTTTCATGTAGACTGTCTACTTTTGGTAGTTTTGTGACCAGCCTTTAACTAAAAATGGCAGAAAAACACCTGAAAAACTAACATTTGGTGTACCAATTTTAGGTCCGTTTTGGACACAAGCAGACATTATCTAATAAATAATAATATTTGTCTTTAAGAATCTAGGAGAGCTCATGGAGTTTAGCGTTAAGAGCGGCAGCCCGGAAAAACAACGTTCCGCCTGTATAGTCGTTGGTGTCTATGAACCTAGACGCCTCTCAGGTATTGCTGAGCAACTGGATAAAATCAGTGAAGGCTACATTAGTAACTTGCTGCGTCGCGGCGATTTAGAGGGTAAACCGGGTCAGATGCTACTGTTGCATCATGTGCCTAACGTGTTAAGTGAACGCGTCCTTCTTGTAGGTTGTGGCAAAGAACGAGAACTAGACGAACGCCAGTACAAGCAAATTATCACTAAGACCATCAACACCTTAAACGAAACAGGTTCAATGGAAGCCGTTTGCTTCCTGACCGAACTGCACGTTAAAGGCCGTGATACCTATTGGAAAGTTCGCGAAGCCGTTGAGTCTACACAAAATAGTCTCTACTGTTTCGACGCACTTAAGACACGCAAAGGCGAGACTCGTCGTCCGCTGCGCAAACTGGTATTTAATGTACCGACCCGCCGCGAACTCACAGTAGGCGAACGTGCCATCGAACATGGCATGGCCGTATCGAGCGGGACTCACCTGTGCCGTGACGTGGCTAATATGCCACCTAACATCTGTAATCCAGCCTACTTGGCCTCTCAGGCGCGTCAAATCGCCGAAAACCACGAAAATCTCACCGTCAGCACGATTGGCGAAGAGCAGATGGCGAAGCTGGGCATGAATGCCTACCTGGCCGTGGGTCGCGGCAGCCATAACGAATCAGTGATGACGGTTATGGAATATAAAGGCGCGGTGGACAGCACAGAGAAGCCTATTGTACTGGTGGGTAAGGGACTGACCTTTGACTCGGGTGGTATCTCACTCAAGCCTGGTGAAGCCATGGATGAGATGAAATACGACATGGGCGGCGCCGCAGGTGTCATTGGTACCATGCTGGCACTGTGTAAGCTGAAACTGCCCATCAATGTGGTTGGTGTGCTGGCAGGTTGTGAAAACATGCCATCGAGCAACGCTTATCGCCCAGGTGATATTCTCACCACTATGTCTGGCCAGACCGTTGAGGTGCTTAACACCGACGCCGAAGGTCGCCTGGTATTGTGTGACGTACTGACTTATGTCGAGCGCTTCGATCCTGAGCTGGTCGTCGACACGGCAACCCTCACCGGTGCCTGTGTGATCGCCCTAGGCAAACACGCCTCAGGCCTCTTCTCTTCTCACAACCCACTGGCCCACGAGCTACTCAATGCGGGCGAGCAAAGTGGTGACCGCGCATGGCGCATGCCACTGTGGGATGAGTACCAAGAGCACCTGGAAAGCCCATTTGCCGACATGACCAACCTGGGTGGTCGTCCAGCCGGTTCTATCACGGCGGCCTGCTTCCTGTCGCGTTTTGCCAAGAAGTATAACTGGGCACATCTGGACGTTGCCGGTACAGCCTGGAACAGCGGTGCTAACAAGGGTTCTACGGGTCGTCCTGTACCATTATTGACCCAGTTCTTGATCAATCGCGCAGGCGTTGAACAAGGCGAGTAGTCGCAGGTAATAGCCACTGGCGATGCAATTTAGCGAAATAAAAAGGTGAAGCAGTGCTTCACCTTTTTTATTGTCTCAAGCAGCAGGCGCTTTGGTCTTAATCAGCTGGATCATCATCAGCAAGACGCCAGCAAACACGCTAAAGGAGGCGAGTGCCAAAAAAGGGTCCACCACCTCCAAGGCAACAAACTCACCGTAGAGTAGAAACAGGCCAATTGCCACCCCAATGGTGCCCGCTTGATGCAAGATAAACTGCACCGTCATCAGCTTTCCTTGTGCAGCCTTAAGCCACAAGCGATAACAAAGTGCATAACTAAAAGAGATTAGAAAACCTATCATCATGATATGTGCATGGGTCACCAGCTGACCATGATTATGAGAGGCCGCCATATAAAGCCCTAAGGCGAGCCCGAGCAAGGCATAAACAAATGCCGTAATAAGATACCGCCTATCCATCACTATTCCTCCGGTTGACGGTTTAAACCGCCGAAATCCTCTCATTTAGTGTAGATCAGGCTAATAAGATCATGGCATTTAGGCATAACTACCACTTTGTAGCAAATTGTAACCTTTTAAAACCACTTAAAAACAGTATATTAGTAAAGGCAGTATCAATAAATATTCACTGGCTATTGAGTCCTGGTCGACTCTGCTCCTATCATAGGCCTAATAACAAAAACAACAGAAAGTGGACCCATTTTAGTGACAAACCTTAACTACCAAATTGGCGGATGCGAATTAGACTGCAAGTTAATGTCATTAAAACACGCACAAAGCAGCATAAAACTCTCTTCTAAAGTCTTTGAACTCCTGATGCTGTTTATTAACAGCCCAGACAATATTGTGTCTCGTCAACAAGCTGTTGAGACCATCTGGCTTGGCAATGAGGGGGTTGGCAAGAAGGGGTTTACCAATGGGATCTGGGTGCTGAGGAAAGCCTTCAAAGAGCTGGGAATCGAAGAGGAGGTGTTTAACACCTTGCCAAAGCTCGGCTATCAGCTAACGCTACCTGTACAAGCATTATCTGCTGAACAAACGCCGACTCCACGCAAGCCCTACCGAAATATTCTGGCCGCTTCGGCTGTATTTGCGCTACTGACCTGGCTTGGTTATTCATGGTTCAGCCCCAGCACTCCACCTGTGCTCGATGAAGCCAGCACAGCCCAGGTCGTCATGGCGCCAACTAAAATAAAAGTCACTAACTATGGCGGCGTAGAAGAGCATATCGCGGTATCCCACGATGGTCAGCGTCTGGCCATGCAATGGCGAGACAACTCACTCAGCGGTAAGATCTACATCAAAGAACTCAACCAGGCCGATGCGCCGCTCACGCTGATCTCCTTTAAAAACAATGAAGAAGCCTCACCAGCCTGGTCCCTGTCCGATAAAAAGCTCGCCTACGTTAGAGTCGACCACAGTGGTGAATGCCAGGTCAGAATAAGAAATCTGCTCGACAATACCGATGCCTTAGTGGCTTCTGATTGTTTTTATATCCCCTATAAGCGCATCGTATCTTGGTCAGGCGTCGACGATAACCGTTTGATCTATGCTAAAAAAATGGATGACAGAGTCGCACTTATCGCCTATTCACTAACCACAAAGCAGAGCCAACAGATCAGCTTTCCCAATAAAAATGAGATCGATTACGCCCCTAAATGGCTCAAACAAGACACTCAGCTGGCTTTTATTCGTGAACGAGCGGCCTCTAATCTGTTGAATCTGGTGCTACAAGATCAAGATGGCCAGCTGCAACAACTGATTCAAGACAGCGGTAGCATAGTAGATTTCGACTATTCGGCACGAGAAGAGCTCTTTTACGTCAACAACATCGACGGCGCAGCGGCAATCATCTCGCGCATTCGCCCTGATGGCAGCCAACTTTCACCGATACCCCAATCAGGACTGCCCAGCAGCATCACACTGTCCGATAACAACAAGTTGCTATATATCACAGAACATATTTCCAAAGAGTACATCACTCAACAGGCCTATGCCGATGGCAAGCAGCTGCGCCGCATATCCTCCTCCTCACGGGATATGTACGGCAAATATTCACAGGCCAGTGACGACATATTGTTTCTCTCGAACCGCTCCAAGCTTTGGTCCATCTGGAAAAACAACAAGGTCAGTAGTAAGAATATCACCCACTCATTGGGCAATGTGGGCGTGCCCGCCATCTCCCCCGTCAGCACTGACTTTGCAGTCAACATCATGACTGATACAGGTAGAACCCTGTATATCGGCAATATTGAATCGGAAAACTATCGTGCCATCGATACCCAGGGACTAGAAGCTGAAAATTTAAGCTGGTCGCAAGATGGCCGACACCTTTATTTTAAGGGCTTTGCCGATAAGCGAAACGGTATCTATAAGTTGAATGTAAATTCCGGCGAGCTTGAGCAGATCACCCAGCAGAAAGGGGTCTATGCGATTGAAGGAAAAGACAGCAAAACCCTCTACCTTTCACAGTTTGACCAGAATGGCATCTGGCATTTCGACCGCACCACAGGTCAAATGAACCAGCTTACCGACAAGCTGGCAAAATATGACTATGGCGCTTTTTATTATGAGCAAGGCTATCTCTACTTTCTGGCCAGAGACGCTGAGTTCGACACCATCATGCGCATCAAACCTGATAGTGAGCACCATACGCCGGAAGTGGTTCGTCAATATCCGGCCGACTCGGTAAGAAAATTTTTTGGCCTCTCGCGGGCCGATGGCCACTCCTATTTAGTCACCCTCAAACTGGCTAACGAGGCTGATGTGTATGGTTACTCTCTAACTGCAAACTAAAGACACAATATCGTATCTAATTGATTAATAGCGGAATAGATGTTTTTTAGACAAAAATATTACCTCAATAGACCAAAAATCGGGGAATAATCGAGTTCCCCTTCATTGTACCTACGTAGCCTTCACGTTATTAAATTGTTGCAGTCATGAATCGTTGACTCGACAGCAAAAATATAACAAGAAGGAAAGGACATGAAATTTAACAAATGCACCCTAGCATTATGCGTCTCGACCGCTATTCTCTCTGGGGCCCTTCAGGCCAAGACAGAATCGATCGTGGCTTTCGGTGCCGAGCAGGCACAGTCCAAGGGAACCTATACTTTCTCTTTAGCGCAATCAGAGAAGGATTCTGGCCAGCAGATTCTGGACACTCAGCAGGTACTCAAGCAACAAGCAGAACTTCTAGCACAAATTAAAACCATCGACCCACAAGCTCGCTTCGTGGGAAGTACTCATCTGCTGGCAAATACCATCACGCTGGAAGTACAAAACAGCGCGCTGGCAGAGATCCGCAAGTTAGATGCCATAGCCCAAACCTTCTACGGTCAACAGCTACAGACAGCCAAGCAGGATCCAAATAATCATCAGGTAATGAATACTTCGACTGCAGAAGAGATCAGCCTGATGACGCCCTACATGGGCAAAGAAACCGCAGGTAAAGGGGCCAGCGTTGCTATCATCTCTACCGGTATCGACTATACCTTGCCAGTCTTTGGCGGCTCTGGTGTTTATGGCGAAGATAACGACCCTGAAACGCCACCACCAGCGGGAAGCTACCTAGAAGCCCTTGAAAACGGCGCCATCGAGTACAGCGGATTTCCAACGGCTGTAGTAAAAGGCGGCTGGGATTTCTCTAGCGAGAACTTTGGCAATGACGCCAACCCAATCGATCAAAACTTAAGCTATGAGTCCTATAACGGCTGGGTTTACCCCACTGGCCAAGGCACCGAGCTGGCGAGTATCGTTCACCAACTCGCCCCAGGTGCAGAGTTACACGCCTACAAGGTCTATAACGTCTCTGAAAACAATGGTTGGGTGTCTGCCTCAGCCCCTAGCATGGCAAAAATCGTAGCAGCCCTTGAGCATGCACTCGATCCTAACCAAGATGGTGACACAAGCGACCATCTGGATATCGCCTTGATAGAAGCTGCTGGCGCTGGTGCCTTCTTTGACATCGATGGTAATTCATCCCCTAGCCTGATACAGATGCTAATCGAGCGTGTATCGGCTCAAGGCATGACAGTGGTTACCCACGCAGGTGACTTGGCTAAATACTCTCTCTTTGGTGATGCAGAGGCTAAACACCGTAACTGGATCTCTTCAGAAGGTAGTTCAACATCGGCCATCACTGTCGGTGCGGTCAATTATGCCGACGATGGCGAGACGCTGGTCATCCCTGAATGGGCCCCTATGGGACCGGTTCGTGGTTCTCAGGCCCTTAAGCCTGAAATCGTCACTTTGAGCGACAACCAAACCGTTGCCAAGATCTCTAACCCTGATGAAACAGCCCCTAGACTGGGTAGCCGCTCAGGCGCATTAACCAGCGCCGCACGTATTGCTGCTGCCGCTGCTGTCATTAAGAGCGAGTTCCCAGGTTTCGGCCCTGCAGAAATCAAAGCAATACTTGCCAACACTGCCAATGTTAACGCCATCCTGGAAAGCGATGGCATGACCCCAGCTGAACTTTACGCCATGGGTCACGGCATGGAAAACCTGGAAAATGCAGTTGCTTCGCCAATTGTTGCCTGGGAAACCAACAGTTATCAGCCTTATGTGCAGTTTGGTATGCATGAAGTGGGACAAAGCAAGACGCTGCATAAGCGCATCACGCTAAGAAACATCTCAGATACCACTCAGACGTACCAGATCGCCTACAAGATGAATGGCGAAAAAGCCGCTCACGAGGCACTTAGCTTCAACATGCCAGAAAGCGTGAATATTCCCGCCAACTCTAGCGTGATCCTACCGATCACTATCACGGTCGATGGCAATAAGTTGCCTCAATGGCCACTGATGAGTACCGGTGACCACACTGATGCCAATCTAAAAGCCACCGAACTTAACGGCTATATTAGTCTGACTTCAGAGTCAAAGCCTGAGATCAACCTGGGCTGGATGCTCAAGGCGCGTCACAGCACCAGTATCACTAAGCGCCCAAACGCTATCGAATTTCCCTCATACCTCGGCTATAACCCAGACTTGGGCCAAACCGAGTGGGATCATCTCGAATGGGGGCATGAGCTATATCCTGATAATGAATATGGCTCAATCAACTACCGAGGTTATGTCGCCTCTTTCGTGAACAACTCAGACTCGGCAACCACCTTTCAGGCTTACCCTTTGCTGCTGCAAAACAAAACCCTACCTGAGCACCTACAAAACCTTAGCGGCCATATGATTAAAGCTGTCGGTGGCGCTATTTTTGATGATGCCCAATGTAGCGTAACGGGTAAGAAGCTAAACATCGCCGTCAGCCTGTTTGATCGCGCCGACACCGCCTTACCGAACTATTATGAGCGCGGTCCACGCCTATTTACCTTTGACCTGTTCTACGAGGCCATGGTGAAAGAAAATGGCTGGGATAACAGCTTCGAAGGAGCCTACATCTGGGACGACGCTCAACGTGTTGCTCAACCCTTTGTTGCGCTCAATGACAAGGGACAGCCGACCACCTATGTGATCGACTACACCATCCCTTATGATTACTCAAATCCAACCGGACGCTACAAAGAGTCATCTCTGCCAACGCATTTTGCCAATAACGGTAAAAATGTTGTGTCGCAAATCTGTTTAGAAGATATGTTTCACCATGAGCTAGACAGTGTAGAAGACTTCGATCAAAACTTTGGTTTCCATATCGAAACCGATCGTCATACGGGCAGGGATCAATATGAGCCTTTGGTCCAATTTAACCCAATCAAGGGCGGTAGCTACACAGTAGAGCAGTCTTGCTACCTGGATTGGTTCAGTGGCGAAGAAGTATGTAGCGACATCGTCTTTGATCGCTCAGTGCATGTGGGTTTTGCCGCAATGGAAGAGGGCAAATCAGCAGGCGAGCTTGATTATCAGCAGACCTTTACCGCTCAACCTGGCGAAGAGATCTATATCGCTTCAGTGGGCACCGCTGAGATGGGGGGTATAGGCCCAATCGAAGCGCCTAAAGGCTTCATGGTCGTCAGCCTCAACGACGATTTCATGCAAGTTGGCTACAACTCCCTCATGGACGACGATGGCTCAGTGATCGCTAAGGCGCAAGCTGGACAGCACTTTAGTGTTGAAGAAAACGCTGAAGTCGGCACTGTTGTAGGCAAGATAGAGTTGGATTCACAAGGCTTCTTCACCTACCCATCAACCAAGTACACGCCGTTTGAGCTGCACATCACCAATACACTGGTCGGTACACCGTTTGCCATCAATCAGGAAACCTATGAGCTTTATGTGGTTAACCCTGATGCGCTCGACTACGAAAATAACCGTGAGTTCGAGATAAAGGTAACGCCTAAATCAGGCCGTGACATAGGTGACACTGAAACCCTGACCGTGAGTGTTCTTGACATCAATGACGTTGCACCACAGGTCAATGAAGACGTTGCCGCCTCACTGTCGGTACCAGAACTCATCTTCAAGTCTGGTTCATCAGCAAACTTCACCTTAGATATTGCCGGTCTGTTCAACGATCTAGAAGGCAATAGCCTGAGCTACGAAGTCGAAGGCACTGGCTTCTCGGCGCTGTCTATCAGCGGCACCGAAATCACAGGTCAAGTAGAGAACGAAGGTAGTCACATGCTGACCATCATCGCCTCTGACGGTGTGCATCAGGTCACTCATATGCTAGAGGTCGATGCAAGCTTTGAACCTGAAAGCGACGGTGGCTCACTAGGCTGGATGTCGCTCATCCTGGGTGCCTTGGCGCTGGTTCGCCGTCGCACTTCACGCTAGTTAGTAAAACCCTTGTGGGATAGCCGGTAAAACGGCTATCCCCCATTTCACAACCCTTTAGGTAATCAAATGAAATTAAGTCGTAGAAGTTTGTTGCTTAGTGCATTAACGGCTGCCATCGCTTGTTCAACCCATGCCGATGATACTAAGCCATTGCAAACCCTTATCCCTGGCCAAGAAAAACTAAAACTCGAACGCGCCGATAAACAACGCAACGACGGTATGTACTTTGTACGTTTCAAGGAAAGCCCTGTTGCCAGTTATGACGGCTCACTTGCCGGTTATGCGGCGACCAATATTCAGATTAACACCGCAAACAAACAAGCCTCAGGCCTGTTAAACAGCCACTCAAAGGCAAGTCTGCAGTACAAAAGTTATTTGAAGCAGCAGCAAGCAGAGACCAAACAAAGACTCAACAACCTGCTTAAACGTGTCCTCAATCCAACCCATGAATACCAGCTTGTGGTCAATGCCATGGCGGTTGAACTTCGTCCGGGCGAAGCCAGCATGGTTGCTAAAGATCCCAATGTTCTTAGCGTAGAGCCTATCGGCCTGCACTTTATTCAAACTTCAACAGGCCCAGAATTTATTGGCGCTAAACAGGTCTGGCAGGGTGATGCGCAAGTCAGCGCGACTCAAGGTGAAGGCGTCATCGTGGGTATTATGGATTCAGGCATCAATGCCAACCACCCCTCTTTTGCCGAAGTGGGTGCCGATGGATACCGCCACACCAACCCTCTGGGAGAGGGTCAATATTTAGGTGACTGTCAGCAATATAGCCAATTTTGTAATGGCAAGCTGATAGGTATCGTCAGTTATCCTGAGCTGATTCAATATCGTCTCGATAGCGCCGATAGCCTGGATAACCCTGAGTATGATGACTTAGAAAATAAGACCCAGGTCGGCTATGACTTCAATGGTCATGGAACACATGTCGCCTCTACGGCAGCAGGCAATATATTACATGACGTCAATTTCTACCTGCAGGCGGAAGAGGAAGATGGCACAATCATCGCTCAAAAGAGTGCCTTTGAATTCGACGCGATTAGCGGCGTTGCACCTCACGCAAACCTAGTCTCTTACCAGGTTTGTGACGATGGTGGCTCTTGCTATCCAGAATTTACCCTTAAGGCGATTGAACATGCCATCGAAAATGGCGTACAAGTGCTCAACTATTCAGTGGGCGGCTCGGCAAGAGATCCTTGGTCTTCTATCGACGCCGAAGCCTTCCTCAATGCTCGCCAGGCTGGTATTCACGTGGCCGTCGCGGCGGGTAACGCAGGCCCAACAGCCGGCACCATTGGCGCACCGGGTAACGCCCCTTGGGTAACCACAGTAGCGGCCTATAGCCACGACTTAGCCTTTAAAGAAAAGCAGATAACCGGCATGACCGGCGGCGAGACACCTCCCGGCAATATGAGCGGATTTGGCGCTACATCAGGGATCACAGGACCTGTCATCTTGGCCTCAAGTGTTAGCGCTGACAATGCACAATGCACCGAACCGTTTGAACCAGGTAGCTTTAACGGTGAAATCGTTGTCTGCGAACGCGGCGTTAACGCCAGGGTCCGCAAAGGGATCAATGTTCAAGCAGGCGGCGCGGGCGGCATGATTTTGATTAACATGCCTGGCGGTGCTGACTCACTCAACCATGACAACCATGTATTACCGGCCATTCATCTCAATGCCGATAACGGTGAGCGTCTGACGCAATGGTTGGCAAGCGGTGAAGGTCATCAGGCGACAATTGAAGCCACTGAGACAACAAGAGATCCAAGTCTTGGCGATATCGCCGGCGTATTTACCTCTCGTGGCCCTAACCTGCCCTACACCAATATCTTCTCGCCAGATATTGCCGCCCCCGGGGTGAACATTTATGCTGCCAACGCCGAAGACAGAATCTTTGAAGGACAGATTGGCCACATCCCATATGTCAGCTTTTCTGGTACCTCTATGGCCAGTCCTCATGTAGCTGGTGCCTATGCGCTGCTGAAAGCGACTCATCCAACTTGGACACCGGCACAAGCACAGTCGGCCATCATGAGTACCGCCCATCAGACGACCTATAAAGACGATGACTTTGATGGCGTAACCCAGCGTTCGGACTTCTTCGATCAAGGCGCGGGTAGTCTGCGCATCAATAAGGCATTGAAGGCGGGTCTGCTGCTGGATGTTAGCAAGGAGGAGTATCTTGCTGCCAACCCTGAAATTGGAGGCGACCCAACTAATCTTAACACCAGCTCTATGGTGCAAAATCAGTGTATTTCAAACTGCAGCTGGACTCGCACTGTCACCGCGACCCAAAGCAGCAGCTGGACGGCTGAATATGAGTACCTCAACCCAGGTTTCACACTGGAAGTGACGCCAGCCAGCTTCTCGCTAAATGCTGGTGAATCTCAAGTAATCACTATCAAAGCAACTGCCAACATCAACTTGGTAGATGAATGGGTGCATGGCTATATCAAGCTTAACAATGCCGATGCCAGCATGAGCGACACTCATCTGCAAGCCACCATTGGCTTTAAAGCTGGACAAGTGATCGAAGAGATCGCCGCCGAGCTGAATAATGTCGATAACAGCATACTCATAGAAGATATCTTTACTTCTGGCAGTAATGACCTGCAGAGCCGTGGTTTTGGTCTGTTTAAGGCACAGTCCTTTACTGGCAGCGCGATCGGTTCATCTAACGATGCTGAGCGTAACAGCCCATATTCTAACCCTGAAGTGATCTTCAGCGTGCCGACTGTGGTCAAGCCATACACCAAGCGCTTGGTGGTTGAGATCACCGACACGACGTCGCCAGATATGGATCTCTTTGTCGGTATCGATGAGAACGGTGACGGCATGCCAGATGCCTATGAATTGTTCTACTCTCTTGTTTGTCTCAGTGGTGAAGTTGACTCGAAAGAGCGCTGCGTCGTCGAAAATCCACCATCAGGTAACTATTGGATCTTTGCCCATAACTACGAGGGCACGGTAGAAGATCAAGCCGACGAAGTGACCTTAGAGATCACCCATGTGAACTATAGCAACCAGGCGAGCTTCGACATCACGGCGCCAAGCCAGGTGGCACAGGATGAGCGCTTTGACATTAGCTTGACCGTTAATGGCTACCTTGACGATAGCCAGACGCTACAGCCACTGGAAGCTGACGCCACCTACTATGGTCTGCTGGAGCTGGGGACGACCCCTGATCTTAAGCGCAATATTGGCGCAACACTGATCAAGGTAAAAGGCTTAACGCCAGTGGAAGTGCCACTCAATACACCGCCGGTAGTCGCTAACCCTATCGCAGATGTTAAAGCACAACTTAGCTCCGCTGGTAGCGCTGTGGTCAACGTCGATCTCAGCCAGGTATTTAGCGACCCAGAGGGCGATGCGCTTACATTGTCGGCGTCAGGCATTGAGGGGATCAGCCTGTCAGAGCAGCAGCTTGAGCTAACCTTCACTGCTAGCGGCACATTCACTCTCGTAGTCACCGCCAGTGACGGCGAGTTTGAGGCAAGCACCCAATTTGTGGTTACTGTAGAAGATGCGCCTTTACCACCAGTCGAGCCACCTAGTGAATCGAGTGGCGGCGGTGCTATTGGCTTGTATGCCCTGCTGACCCTGCTCCTGTTGGGAATACGCCGCAGACAGTACTCATAACAACCAATACTAATAATAACTAATTTCAATCATAGCAATCGCTTAACTTTTTTGGCTAACAGGGACGTTAGCCAAAATTTTTACCGAATGTACTTTCCTCAAAGAATTCACTTCAAAAACGATTAAAATCACGACTATACTGAATCATTAGACTCTCCGGCGAGTCGAATCAAGCTGCTGCACTGCGTAGTATCTTTTCGACACTAAGCAGGAAAATATACAGTGCGCCATAGATTAAGGATAACTAGATGGAAGCAGATCAGGCTCAGTTAGCCACCAAAGGCTGCCAGCAGTGCGTCAACAATCCTCTTCTCGACTTTGATTTCACCATGGCTTTTCAGCCAATCATAGATATTCATAAGCAAGAGATATTTGGCTTTGAAGCCTTAGTGCGCGGTCCAAATAATGAATCTGCTGCATCTATACTTGCCAAGGTCAATGATGAAAACCGTTACGCCTTCGATCAAACCTGCCGTGTCAAAGCTATCGCCCTCGCTGCAAAGTTAGATTTAGACACTATGCTGAGTATTAACTTTCTGCCCAACGCCATCTATCAACCAGAACGTTGTATCCGCACCACACTGGCCGCCGCCAAGGAATATGGTTTTCCGACAGAAAGAATCATGTTTGAATTTACTGAAGCCGAAAAGATAAAAGACGGCGGACACGTCAAACGCGTGGTGGAATACTACCGAGAGCTGGGATTTATCACCGCCATCGATGACTTTGGTGCAGGTTATGCGGGGCTTGGTTTATTGGCCAACTTTCAAACCAATATCATCAAACTGGATATGGAGCTGATTCGTAATATTCACCGAGACAAGACGCGACAAATCATAGTCACGCACACCCTCAACATCTGCCGCGAGCTCAACATCACCTGCCTGGCAGAGGGCATAGAGACAGTTGATGAAATGCGCTGGCTCAAGACCGCTGGTATCAGTCTGATGCAAGGATACCTGTTTGCTAAGCCCGGTTTCGAGTGCCTGCCAGAGGTCGACTTCTCTATTGGCTAAACCAAGCGTGGGTGATGACCCACGCGCTTTCAATCACAACAAACCGTGTTGGCATGGCGCTTACCTCTTTCGCGCCGCAAAGCTGAACTTTTGCCAATTAGATTGGCATCACAAGCCCTATGTTGTTAGTGTGACCTTAATTTAGGACGACTCACACCAAATAAACGACGGAAATCAGTTATGCCACGCTTACTTTGCATGTTAATCGCCATCATTTCATTCACCATGCCCCTCACCCTGCAGGCAGCCGAAGAGGCCAAAATTGAACCGCCTAAAGCCAACTTGCCACACTCTCAGCAGCCGATATTAGATAAGCCCCTCATAGAGCGCTACATACTCGATGAGCTTAAGACGCTGCGCACCGACCAGCAAGATCTCGAGCGCAGGCTTACGGTGGAGATCACCGACAGGGAATTGGCCGTCGCCGACAAATCTCTTAACTATGCCAATGTGACCGTGACCTATTTCTTCTACATCATCGCGGGGGTTGCGTCGCTCATCGCCTTTATTGGTTGGCAATCCCTTCGGGAGATTAAGACCAATACCGCCAAGCTTGCGGCTGAGCAATTACAATCCATCACAGAGCAATATGAAGAGAAGTTCAAGGTGCTGGAACAAGACCTTAAGCGTAAGAGCCGAATCATCACCAAGAACAACCGTGAGATCGAGATCATCAACGAGATCCACACGCTATGGCTACACGCCCAGAGCGCCCAGACCCCAGAGCAGAAGATTGCCGTCTATAACGAGATCCTCACCATACGACCCGGTGACCTTGAGGCCATGACCTACAAGGCCGATGCGGCCATGGAGATGCGCGAGTTTAACTGGGCGCTGAGCCTGTGTAACAGGGTACTAGAGGTCGATGGCAGTAACGCTCATGCCCTCTACCAGCGCGCCTGCGCCTTTGCCTGCCTGGGTCAGGAAGATCGCGCCCTGTCGGATCTGGAACAAGCCATCGAAAACAGCGTCAGCTTTAAAGAGGTCGCGGCCAACGAAGCCGACTTTGATAACCTGAGAGACAATCCTAAGTTCGATATTCTGATCTCCACCAGCGAGAGCTAAAACCAGCAGCTAGCGCCGCACCGCCACGGCCACAGAAAAGGGACGAGTGTCCCTTTTCGCCCGCCCCATAATTAACAGCGCCCATCATTAAAAGTGACCATACTTAAATAAGCCGGCACTTAAATAAGTCAACACTTAAATAAGCCAGTACTGAAATGTACTATCCAGGATATACGCGGCAAATATTGTGGTCGCAAACCGAGGGCTAAGATGTCACGTATCATCGCCTATTGTTACGACTACTTGATGCGCGGGCCAGAGCAGGCCTGCCTCATCGACTGGCGCAGGGAATTACTAAGCCAAGTCAGTGGCCGCGTGTTGGAAATTGGTGCCGGCACAGGGGCCAGCCTGCCCCTCTATCCCAAAAAGCAAGAGCTCGAACTGGTACTCACAGAACCCGATGAGGATATGAGAGGTCGACTAGCTGCTGCGATCGCCAAGATGCCAGATTGTCAGATCACTCTGCTCGATTGCCCAGCCGAATCGCTTGCCTGTGACGATGCGAGCTTCGACTGGGTATTTGTTTCCCTGGTCTGCTGCAGTGTCAATGATCTCCCAAGGACGCTAAAGGAGATCTGGCGGGTACTTAAACCCGGCGCTCACCTGCTCTTTCTCGAACATGTCGCTGCCGAGCCGGGCAGCAGGCGGCGACGCTGGCAAGATAGACTGAACTTCATCTGGCGCAGAATTGCTGGTAATTGCCACCTCAACAGAGAGACTGAGGCGCAACTCCGCCTCGCGGGATTCGAGATAGAGTCCATAATACGCGAGAGTATGCGTAAAGCCTTCTCCCTTGCCAGACCGACGATTCGCGGTGTCGCACGTAAACCGCAACAGCCTGAACAGCCAGGCTAAGCGGCCAGGCCAAAATACCAGGCTTAGCCACTAAGTCACTAAGCCAAACCACTAGGCTAAACCACTAAGCCGAACAACCAAGCCAAACCACCAGGCTAAGCCGACAAGCTAAGCCGCCAAGCTATGCCGTCCGCTTAATCCCGATGAATACGCACCGCTATGCGCCGGGCACCGAAGTCTTGCCTAACCCTATCGAAGCGCCCCGGTAAGGGCGCACCACAATGCCTGCAGGCACCAGTCTCATCGAGTGCATATTGCCCCAGCTGATACCAGTCTCGCTCGATCACCCGCCTATGGCAGTTGGCGCAATAGGTAGCATCTGAATCAGGGTGATGAACATTGCCGCAATAGACATAATGCAAGCCATGATTCAGGGCGATTTGGCGAGCCCGCTGCAAAGTTGACAGGGGCGTGGCGGGTTTATCTCGCAGCTTAAAGTCGGGATGAAAAGCGCTAAAATGCAGCGGCACATCCGGGCCCAAATTCTCCATCAACCACTGGCACATGGCGTTGAGTTCCTGATCGCTGTCATTCTCCCCCGGGATCAATAAGGTCGTGATCTCAAACCAGACTTGTGTCTCCCGTTTAAGGTAAAGCAAGGTCTCCAGCACAGGTTGCAGCTGGCCATGACAGATCTTGTGATAAAAGCGTTCGCTAAAGGCCTTAAGGTCGATATTGGCCGCATCCATATATTGATAAAACTCATCCCTCGGCGCCTTGCAGATATAGCCAGCACTCACCGCCACGCTTTTGATCCCGAGTTCTTTAGCTGCCTGGGCGGCGTCGATGGCGTACTCCATAAACACCACGGGATCGTTATAGGTAAAGGCGATGCTCTTGCAGCCATGTCGACGAGCCGTGGCCGCTAATTCATCTGGCATGGCGGTGTCACACAAGGTATCCATCTGGCGGGACTTACTCATATCCCAGTTCTGACAAAACTGGCAACTCAGATTACATCCCGCCGTGCCAAAACTCAGCACGCTCGAGCCGGGATAGAAATGATTCAGCGGCTTTTTCTCAATAGGGTCGATACAGAAGCCGGAGGAGCGCCCATAACTGGTGAGCACTATCTCGCCTTGATGGTGCATACGAACAAAGCAGGCACCGCGTTTCCCCTCACGCAGAGTGCATTTTCGCGGACAGAGATCGCAGCACACCCGACCATCCGCTAAGGCATGCCAATAGTGGGTGGGAAAGTATGTGGGCGGCGTCGTTAACATGGGTGTTTACCTATCGTTGACCTACACTAAAAGTATAGTTGACGCCCAGTCTAGGGAAGAGAAGATGAAATACCGACCCGCCGCCGTCGCAGGCCGTTTTTACCCAGCCGATCCCCCGCTGCTGATGCAGCAAATTAATGGTTATTTCAGCGAGCCTCCCTGCTGTGACATCATCCCTAAAGCCCTCATCTTACCCCACGCAGGTTATCTCTATTCAGGCGTCGTTGCCGCCAAGGCCCTGACTCTACTAAGAAATCGTCAACAGCCTTACACTCGTATTCTCCTATTAGGCCCCAGCCACTATGTGGGACTCAATGGCTGTGCCCTGCCCCGCAGCGATGCCTTTATCACACCGCTAGGTGAAATTCCTATCGACAAGGCGGGTGTAACACAGCTACTGGCGCAAAGGTTAGCCATAGAGTCAGATACGGCACATCAAAAAGAACATGCATTGGAAGTTCAGCTGCCCTTGCTGCAATCTTGCCTGGAAGAGTTTACCCTGCTACCTGTCGTCGTCGGCGCCACCAGCCCCGAAGCTGTGCATCGCTTGATCAACGAGGTCGCAGACCAAGACACACTGATCATAGTGAGCAGCGATCTGAGTCACTATCACCCTTATGGCGAAGCCAACCGCATCGATGCCGACACCCGCAGTAACATATTGTCCCTCGACGCCCACCTGAGCCCCGAACAGGCCTGTGGCTGCCATCCCCTCAATGGCCTGCTGGCGTTTGCGAAGAAGGTCAATTGGCAAATAAAATGTGTCACCCATACCAACTCAGGCGATGTTATCGCCCGCAGTGAATCACGCCAGCCCAGAGATAATGAAGAGGTGGTCGGCTATGCCAGCTTCGTCCTCTATTGAGCTGAGTCAGGCAGATAAGCGTGAACTGATCCGCATGGTCTGGCAGGTACTGGATCATGCCTTAGCAGGGCGAGGCTTGATCTTACCGTCACCACCCAGCAGTGAAGCCTTGCAACGCCACTGCGCCTGTTTCGTTACCCTTTACCACGGCGGCGAACTAAGAGGCTGTATCGGCACAGTGCAGACCAAGGATCCCCTATGGCGAGTCGCCTGTGAAAACGCCTATGCCAGCGGCTTTAACGACCAAAGGTTTCTGCCGCTCACCCTGGCAGAGCGCGCCGAACTCAGCCTGGATATCGCGATTCTCTCACCGCTCATGCCGATAGAAAACCAGGGCGAACAAGCCCTGCTCGATACACTCAGACCCGACATCGATGGGCTGCTGATGGATGATGGCCGGCGCCGCGCCCTGTTTCTCCCCTCGGTCTGGCGCAGTTTACCCACGCCCAAGGCGTTTGTTACCGCGCTCAAGCAGAAAGGCGGCTGGCCCCCAAATTTTTGGCATCACAACATCACGCTGCAGCGGTTTACCACCCAAGTCATTTCATCATGACCTTAAATCCGGCTTCGGCCAAAATTAGCACTTGGCATAGGCTAGGGGTTAGCATCTGGCTAATTGGTTATTCGGCAAAGGTGATAAACGCCATACCTTCTATGGCAATCTGTCGCCTGCCCAACGGGGTTGTGCAGATACACCAGTGACACGCTGTGCGTCTTGTGACCTGTAGGGATGCTGGATAGGTAATTGAAGGTTGTACCTTCATCGCCATCTAACGCCTGCCCGGCGGGGGGCTTTGTTTGCACTTTTGCTGTTGTAGCGTCTGGCGCTGTCGTCATTGGTATATTGAGTTGAAGGTCGCATCTTCTTTGCAATCTATCACCTGCGGTGGGCTTATGTGC
>NZ_JSFF01000022.1:0-90771 GCF_000773485.1 Shewanella sp. ECSMB14101
AGCCATGATCAAACTCTTCAATTAAAGTTTTTTGATTCCTAAGAATCGACTCAATGAATTCTACTGTTTCTCATTCACTGCGTTCATAAAGAAGCAGCAAACTCGATACTTACATTTCTGTAAGACATATTGCTATGAACATTCATCGTTGCATTGAGATATAAATCGTTTTCGATTAACTCAACACCTGTGAATGTCCACACAGATTACTTGATAAATTGTTAAAGAGCGTGCCGACTTGGTGTTCTCTACGAACCGTTCCAAGTGGCTAGGGCTGCGTATTCTACTCAGCGCGGTCATCCCGTCAAGGGCTTTTTGCAGATTGTTTTATAAATAAAGCCCAACTGCTCAAAGTTCAAACAATGCGGTGATTTCCCCACCGATTAAGGGTCATAAAACTAATTATTGGGCCTATTTTAACGAAGCTAAATACCCAGGCACATCGGCAATGGAGTCTAACACCACGGTCGCTGCCGCCACCGCTGCTTCGGTCACTTCTTTACCTGTACGCACTAGGATACGCGTAGGTACACCCGCCGCCTCTGCCGCCAGCATGTCATCACGCTTATCGCCCACCATGACAGAACGGCTCAAATCTATCTTTAAAAACTGAGCCGCACTTTTCAGCATACCGGGCTTTGGCTTACGACAATCACAGTCTTGCTTATATTCACCTATGCCTTTCTCACTGTGATGGGGGCAATAGTAGATCCCATCGAGCTCAACACCTTTGTCAGCAAAGTTCCAATCCATCCACTCGGTCAGGGTATGGAATTGATCTTCAGAGTAAAGCCCACGCGCAATGCCAGATTGATTGGTAACCACCACAAGTTTAAACCCTTGCTGCTTTAAGGCGGCGCAAGCATCGAACACACCTTCAACATATTCGAAATCATCAACCTGATGGACATAACCATGGTCGATATTAATAACCCCATCTCTATCTAGGAATACGGCACGATTCACGAAAACTTCCCCAATTCGGCAGAACCAATAATTAATAACGCATTATTATCACACTTGAATCAACAAAATGCACCGCACATTGATGAATAAAATCAATCAAGGCTAGAAATGAATACAATATGCAAATATAGTTAACGGATTAACAATAACCAACATAAAACAGAGTATCAGTATGTCATCCAGTGCCATCTATCAGGCCAGACGCCTACGCCTCATGGATAGCCTCCCCGCTGACAGTTTTGTCATGCTTGTGGGTTATCAGCAAAAAGTACGCAGCAAGAATATTAAGTACCATTTTCGTCAAGACAACGACTTTCTTTATCTCACGGGTTTCAATGAGCCCGATGCCGTCGCGCTGCTATATCGTGGCAAAGAGCATGAGCTAGAGTACATCCTGCTTTGTAGACCAAAGGACCCACAGCAAGAGATCAGCTTCGGCGCCCGGGCTGGCGTCACTGGGGCTATCGAGCAATATGGAGCAACTCAGGCCTATGACATTGCTGAGTTAGACAAGATCATAAGCCTGAAGCTCACCGATCAGCGCCAGCTTTTTATCAGCGACGAATTAGGCCGCTTTAATCACAGGTTACTCGAGTGGAGTAACGCTCAGCGCCACAGCAGTGCTTTCGATACTCCAAAATGTTACCGCAGCATTACCCCACTGGCTAAGTATCTGCACCCGTTTCGGGTGATCAAAGATGAAGCCGAGCAACAAGCGATACGCGCCGCCGTAAATGCCTCTATCGACGGTCATAAAGCAGTAATGAGTGCCTGCCGAGAAGGTATTAATGAGGCAGAGCTGGCCGCCACCTTTAATTTTGCCATCGCCAAACATGGTGCAAGCGATGTCGCCTACCCTAACATTGTTGCGGCAGGTAACAACGCCTGCTGCCTGCATTATGAGGAGAACGCTTGCCAAACTCAGACAGGGCAAATGTTGCTGATCGATGCTGGCGCCGAGCTCAATCACTATGCCGCCGATATCACCCGCAGTTATCCCGTTAACGGTCAGTTTACCAGGGCTCAAGCGGCAATCTACCAGATAGTACTCGATGCACTCGATGCTGCGATTGCTAAGGTAAAACCGGGCACTCCTTGGAATCACCTCTACCAAACCTGTATGGAAGTAATGGCGAGCGGTCTGATTGACCTGGGGCTACTCGAAGGCAGTCTAGAAGCGGTAATGACAAACGAAAGTTATAAACGCTTTACCGTCCATAAAACCGGGCATTGGCTAGGGATGGACGTTCATGATGTTGGCCCCTACCACGATGCAGAAGGTAAGTGGCGCCTGCTTGAGCCTGGCATGGTCTTTACCATAGAGCCTGGGATCTATATTCCAGAATCGGCGCTAGACGTGCCCGCCGCCTATCGAGGCATGGGGATCCGCATTGAGGATGATATCTTGGTCACCCCAACCGGCCATGACAACCTATCGAAACTGGTGCCGCGCACCATAGCTGAGATAGAGGCCTTTATGAAAAACGGTTAATGCCCATATATAAAAAGTGTCTCGTCTACTAAAGGCCGTGATAAAGGTTACTGCTCTTATGCTTAAGATATGCTTATGAGCATTAACACTAAGGCATAATGGCGCTCGCGACCCGGGCCTTTAGCACGGGCAATAATTCAGTTTCAAACCAGGGGTTGCGTCTAAGCCACAGATTGTTGCGCGGGCTGGGATGAGGCAGCGGTATGACACTAGCGCCATAAGCCTGCCAATCTTGTACACACTGGGTCACGCCACCGCAGCTTTTGCCGAAATGATAAGCCTGAGCGTACTGACCGATCACCAGAGTAAGCTGGATATCGGTCAGATGCGCCAATAAATCCTCACGCCAGGCGGGCGCGCATTCAGCCCTTGGCGGCAGATCCCCTGCTCGCCCCTTACCCGGGTAGCAAAATCCCATAGGGACGATGGCAAACAGAGCGGGATCGTAAAACTGCTCGCGATCGACGCCAAGCCAGTCTCTTAACCTGTCACCACTGGGATCGTCAAAAGGAAGCCCACTGGCAGCAGCTTTGGCGCCTGGCGCTTGACCCACAATAAGCACCTTGGCGGTCGATGCCGCCTGTAACACAGGCCTCACCTTATGACTAAGATGGGGCTGACAGAGCTGACAACGGCGAATACGTCTAAGCAGCTGATCTAAGGTTTCCATTCTGGCTCCGACTAGAGGTTGTTGGCCTAGTATAATGTCGAACCTAAAACGCAAGCGAATCTCTGTCTATATAGAGTGCCTATCGGCACTATGCAACACTATGATTTAACACATTTCATCGCTTTAATTTCGCCGGCCAACATATCATCTCAAGATTTAATGCTAAAACCTTTCGATACGATAAGGGCTCATGTCAAGCTGTGGCTTTTCCCCTTTTATTGTCTGCGCCACCAGCGCAGCGCTAAACGCAGCCCATGTTAGCCCCAGATGTTGATGTCCGAAGGCGAAGAAGATCTTATCGCTCTTAGGCGAGGCGCCCAATACCGGCAAGGAGTCAGGCAAAGATGGCCTAAACCCCATCCAACGCTCTCCCTGTGAAACCACCGCCCCATTCAACACATTAGGTAACAGCGCCTTGGCATGGGGCAGCAAACAGTCGGCCCTGGCTTCGACCAGCGGCGCCTTAAGACCGCCAAACTCTACCGTACCAGCCAAACAGGTTCCTCGCTTCATCGGTGTGATGATGAACTTGCGCTCAAAAGAGGCCACCGGCCTTTGCAGCCGACTCAACTGTGGCATCATCAGATGATAGCCGCGCTCGGTTTCAAGCGGCACCTTGAAACCCAACTGCCTAGCCAAAGGTTTAGACCAGGCGCCGGCACTAAGCAGTAATTTATCGCTTTGATAAGTTGCTCCGCCAGCCACACTGACGCTAACACCTTTTTCGTCCTGGTGGTCGCACTCACCTCCAGCAGCTAACTGAGTCACTTCACCTATGATAAATTCGCCTCCCAGCTTTTCAAACTGCCTTGCCAGACGTTGGCATAGCTCGGCAGGATCAGGCGTGTGACCCACGTCGGTAAACCACAACCCATGGGTGATCTCAGGGCTTAGATCTGGCTCAAGCGCTCTCACCTTATCGCCGCTAAGTAGCTCAACCGACACTCCGGCATCGCGATAGCTTTTATATACTCGCTCGATTTCACTCAGTGGTGTCCGCTCAAACACCAGTAGACTGCCCGCTAATATAAGCAGGTCTTGGCAATCACAGTCACTCACTAACTGCTGCCAGGCATCGATACTCTTTTGGTTGAGCGCCTTAATCGCCATTGAGTTATGGGCGCGTCTTGCGGGCAACATATTGACTAAAAAGCGCATAAACCAAGGCAGTGCCTTGAGGAAATAGCGCGGCTGAATGCGAAACGGCCCTAAGGGGTCAAGCAACATACCGGGTAACTTAGGCAACATGGCCGGATCTGCCAGCGGAAACACCTGCTCGGTCGCAAAGTGACCCGCATTGCCAAATGAAGCACCTGCGGCCACCCCTTGTTTATCAATAATGCGCACACTAAAGCCTGACTGCTGCAGCGCAATAGCGTTGGCAAGCCCTACTATCCCGGCGCCGATGATAGTGACCTCAGCAGGCTTCTTCGCTGGGCAAGCTGGCTTTGCGCTTGAAGCCAAAGGCTCTTCAGCCACACTGGAAACTGACGAATAATTGGTCATCTGAGCATAACCCCCTGCTGGAAAGGATCCTTAGGATCTAAGATAAACTCATGACGCCCGGTTATAAAGGCGCGGCCGCTCACCTCAGGGATCACCGCCGACTTACCATAAAAGTCGACGTTATCAAGCGCGCAAACCTGCATGGCGCCATCGACAACACTCTCAATTTTCAATCGCTCACCGAGTTGCGCCTCCCCCTTGGCGTGTAGCAGTGCGATACGACCGGCAACCCCAGTGCCAGTGGGCGAACGATCCACCTCACCGTCGGCAAATACACAAACGTGGCGCGAATGAGCATCTTTCGAGCTGGTCTTAGCCGAGGTAAAGATTGTGCCATAGAGAAAACCTAAATCGGCCTCCAGTGGATGATCAAGTGGATGCTTGGCCATCACCGCCAGCTTAATACGCCGACCCCAATCAATGATTTGCGCCACATTATTCTGAGCCAGGCTGAGTCCTAAGGCATCGGCGTCGACATAGGCGTAATAAGCGCCGCCAAAACCTATGTCATACGCCACCTCACCAATTCCCTCGACAGCAACGCAGCAACTGAGCGCCTCGGCCCAGGAAGGCACATTCACAAAGCTCACCTTGAGCTCGCCCTGCTCGTCACGACAAGCCTTGGCTTGGATAAGTCCAGCCGGTGAGTCAATATTAATCCCTTTGGGCTCATCGCCAAGCACTATGGTGCCCGTCTCTACCGCAGCGGTCACTAAGGCTAAGATGCCATGACCACACATGCTGCTATAACCTTCGTTATGTAAAAACAGCACCCCGAAATCCGCACTCGGGGTCACTGGCGCCGTGATGATGGCGCCATACATGTCGGCATGCCCTCTGGGTTCATGCATTAAGAGTTGACGATAGTGATCCAAATGCGCCGTCAGATAACGCCGTTTAGCCAAGATGGTATCACCTGGGATCTCTGGGTATCCCTCAAGCAAGATCCTTAATGGCTCACCTTCTGTATGGGCATCAAGCGTCTTAAAACGCGTGCAGCGTTCGAGAAAGCTAGAACTTAAATCTAATAGGCGCATTGGCACTTCCTTTGTTATTGTTTGTATGCAATATATAGTATTTGACGGTGAGGGATAAAAAGATAAATAACATCATTCTCACCTTGGGGCTTTTCTTCCCCTTAAAATTGTATACAATATACTATAGATTTTGGTGAACACCAAAACTTGATATCACTTTTTCGCCGCGTAATTTGCGCAGCAATATCTATAGAGGTCTGAACATGAAAGTAAACTGGCAAGGTGTATTCCCAGCAATTTCTACCCAATTTAATGATGACGGTTCGATCAACTTTGAGTCGAACGCGAGAATGCTGGAAGACCTCATTCGTGATGGGATCGATGGCATTATCGCTCTGGGAACCATAGGTGAAAATGCCTCCCTGACCCCAGAAGAGAAGCGTGAATTCATCAAGCACACGGTCGAGACAGTTAATGGCCGCATCCTGGTATTATCAGGCTGCACCGAGAACACGGCACAACAAGCGGCTAAATATGCTCAAGATGTTGAAGCGCTTGGCGTTGATGGCCTGATGCTCTTACCTGCCATGGTTTACCGCGGCACTGACCGTGAGGTAATTGCCCATTACCAACACGTAGCACGCTCAACCAAGCTACCTATCATGATCTACAACAACCCTGTGAGTTATGGCGTCGACATCAACCTTGAAATGACTGCCATATTGGCCCAAGAGCCAAATATAGTCGCTATCAAGGAATCGACCACAGATACCCGCCGCCTCACCGAACTGCAGAGCCGTTTCGGCGACCGTTTTAATATTCTTTGTGGCGTGGATGACATTGCGCTTGAGAGCATTCTTTTGGGGGCTACCGGCTGGATCTCAGGTTTAACCAACGTATTCCCAAGAGAATCTGTTACGCTGTTTAAATTGGCCCGCGCCGGTCGTATCGAAGAAGCACGCGAGATCTACCGCTGGTTTATGCCACTGCTGCGCCTGGATACGATTCCGACCCTGGTACAGTGCATCAAGTTTGCCGAACAGATCGTCGGTCGCGGCAGTGAAAACGTACGCCTGCCCCGCATGACCTTAATTGGTGAAGAACGCGCCTATGTGGAAAAAGTCATGTCTGAGGCCCTGGCGAACCGTCTGGATCTCGACAAGTACAACGTCAACTAAACACCTGGGAGTATGGCATAGATGTTAAAAGGAACCTTCTTTTGCGTCGATGCTCATACCTGCGGTAACCCGGTCCGTTTGGTCACCAGTGGCCATCCGGACTTGCAGGGTCGCACTATGAGCGAAAAGCGTCAGCATTTTCTCCAGCAATATGACTGGATCCGCAAGGCGCTGATGTTTGAACCCAGGGGCCACGACATGATGTCCGGCGCCTTTCTCTATCCTCCTTGCAGTGATGACGCCGACGCCGCCATCCTGTTTATCGAAACCAGTGGCTGCCTGCCCATGTGTGGTCACGGCACCATAGGCACTATTACCGCCGCCTTGGAATCGGGCCTGTTAACCCCCAAGACGCCAGGTAGCCTTACCATAGATGTGCCTGCGGGTAAGATTAAGGTGCAGTACCAACAAACAGGTGCCAAGGTGGACTGGGTCAAGATATTTAACGTGCCCGCCTATCTGGCCCACAAAGATGTAGTGTTGGATATTCCTGGCCTAGGGCCGCTTAAAATAGATGTCTCCTACGGCGGTAACTATTACGCCATCGTCGATCCACAAGCTAACTTCCCCGGCCTGCGCCACTGGAGCGCCGGCGATATTTTGCGCTGGAGCCCTATCGTTCGCGAAATCGCCCACAAGGAACTTAGCTGCGTACACCCTGACGATCCTACGGTCAACGGCGTCTCCCATGTTCTCTGGACCGGCGACACCATAAGCCAAGGCTCTAACGGTGCTAACGCTGTCTTTTATGGCGACAAGGCGGTAGACCGCTCCCCCTGCGGCACAGGTACCAGTGCTCGTTTGGCACAGCTCTATAGCCGCGGCGAGCTCAAGGTCGGCGATGAGTACACCCACGAGAGCATCATAGGCAGCCAGTTTGTCGGCCGCATCGAAGCCGCCACCAAAGTGGGCGAGTTTGACGCCATCATGCCCAGCATCAAGGGATGGGCACGAATTACTGGCCACAATGCCATCACAGTCGACGATGACGACCCCTATGCCTTCGGATTTCAGGTGGTCTAACTGGCCACCCCAAAAGGACAATAGCAATGACAATAAGTATCACCAGCAGACTCAAGGGTCAGCACTACATTAATGGCCAATGGCAAGGCGAGCCTAATGGCTTTAACAGCTTTAACCCTGTCAGTAATAGCCAGATTGAGTGGCCCTTTGCCAGCGCAAACCCAGCGCAAATTGCCCAGGCGACCAAGGCCGCTCAGCAGGCCTTTAGCAGCTATCGCAATAAAAGCGACAGCGAACGCGCCGCCTTCTTACGCCAGATTGCCGACAATATTGAAGCCGATCGAGAGGCGATAGTCGCCGCAGCGAATCAAGAAACCGGATTGCCATTAGCCAGATTAGAGGGCGAAACCGGCCGCACCTGCGGTCAATTACGTTTGTTTGCACAAAACCTGTTAACCCCTATAGAGCAATATATTGCCGACATGGCTCAACCCGAACGTCAGCCACTACCTAAGCCTGACACACGTTTGGGCAAGGTTGCCCTTGGCCCTGTTGCAGTCTTTGGCGCCTCCAACTTCCCTTTAGCCTTTTCTACTGCAGGTGGCGATACCGCCTCGGCCTTGGCAGCCGGTTGCCCAGTTATCGTTAAAGGACACCCAGCTCATCCAGCTACCAGCGAACTGGTAACCCAAGCCATCGATAAAGCGATTAAGGCTTGTGATATGCCAGCAGGCGTCTTTAATCTGCTGCAAGGCCATACACCAGAGGTTTCGACGGGACTCATTGATGCGGCTGAGATCAAGGCGGTTGGCTTTACTGGCTCGTTAAAGGTGGGTCGTATATTGGCGGATCGCTGCGCCGCGCGCGCCGAGCCGATCCCCTTCTATGGTGAGCTTGGCTCCACTAATCCACAATTCTTGCTTCCCGGCATACTTGCGGATAAAGCCGAGACACTTGCCGAGACTCAGGTGCAATCCATGATGATGGGCCATGGTCAGTTTTGTACCAGCCCTGGTGTGATTGTCGCCATCAAAGGTGAGGCATTGGGCCGCTACTGCGATAGGCTCAGCCAGACCTTGGCCGAACAGGCTGCCGGCGCCATGCTCACTCCTGGCATAGCAGCGACTTACCAGCAGCAGGTCGAAACTCTGTTAGGACACGGGCAGATCACTCTACTGGCGCAGGGCAAGGCGGCCGAGGCGAGTCATCATACCCGCCCGACGGCGCTAAAGGTAAATGCCGCTCACTATCTGGCTGACCAGGCGCTGCAACAGGAGGTCTTTGGCCCGTTTGCTCTCTTAGTTGTATGTGACGATGCAGAGCAGATGCAGACCGTTGCAGACCAGCTTGAAGGGCAACTCACCGCCACCATTCATGGTCAAGCAAGCGACTGGGCCCATGCCCACAGTTTGGTCGATGCCATTAGCCAGCGCGTTGGTCGCCTTATTTTTAATCAGATGCCCACCGGTGTTGAAGTCTGCCACTCGATGAATCACGGCGGCCCCTATCCCGCCAGTACCGATAGCCGCAGCACCTCTGTGGGCAGTATGGCGATCCATAGATTCTTGCGGCCGATCTGTTATCAAAACATGCCAAGCGAACTGTTGCCCGAGGCATTAAGAGACGGGCAAACTCATCTACAGCGCTTTTAAGCCGCACTTTTAATAAAGGGAAACCACGGTTTCCCTTTATTTATAGTGTTATAAGCGGTAATCTTATGCGGATCACATATAATAACGAAAAGACATTACGGGAACTATGAGCCGAACAACTCCAATCGTTCATAAAACGCGCACTCAGGTCGTGGTGGAAGTCTTAAGAGAGAAGATCCTCTCAGGCGAAATCGCCGCAGGTGAGCCTTTACGTCAAAGTGCATTAGCCGAAGCGCTAAATGTCAGTCGTATTCCGGTCAGAGAAGCCTTATTACAGCTCGAAGCCGAAGGACTCGTAAAGTTTGAAGCCCATAAGGGCGCCACTGCTACCGAACTGTCGGTCGACCAGGTCACTGAGCTGTTTGAGCTAAGAGCCCTTATCGAAACTGACTTGCTTGCCAAGGCCATTCCAAACATCAGCGAAGAGATGTTTGCCGAGGCGCAAGGATACCTAGATGAACTTGAGGCTGCTTTCCAACAGGAAGATGCGGTGAGCAGTTGGAGCGAGCTCAATACTAAGTTCCACTCCTGTTTATACCAGGCGGCCAATCGACCCCACACCATGGAAGTGGTACATGGCCTAAATACCAACTGTGATCGTTATATTCGCTTGCAACTCCTACTCGCAGGCGGCATACCCAGAGCGGCGCAAGACCATAGAGACTTGCTCACCCACTGTCGTAACCAAGACATTGATAAAGCAGTGACGCTACTGAAAGACCATATATTACATGCAGCCAATGCCATTCGTGAGCTGGTTGCACAACAGGTGAGCTAAATCACTGTTGCTTGCTTGTCTTCTTGCTAGGCTTATTAGATTAGTTTGATAAGGCAGAGCTATTGTTCTCTGCCTTTTTATTTTTGAGAGAGTATCCAGATGCAGTACGCCACTATTACCGGCTGGGGAAAATGTGTTCCCCCCGCAACGCTTACCAACCATGACCTTGCCACTTTTATCGATACTTCGGATGAATGGATTAAGCCGCGTACAGGGATCAGTCAGCGACACATCAGTCATGTTAACACCTCAGCATTAGCCTCAGTGGCCGCCAAGCGCGCCCTAGCCGCTGCGGGTATTAAAGGTGAAGAGATAGATCTGATTATCTTGGCTACTGCTAGCCCAGATACACTTATTCCTAATATTGCCTCAACTGTACAGGCCGATATTGGCGCCAATTGCGGCGCATTTGATATCAATGCAGCCTGCAGTGGTTTTCTCTATGGCTTAGGTCTTGCCAGTTCGCAGATCAAGAGTGGACAATCGAAGAAGGTATTGGTGATTGGCGCCGAGCGTCTTTCATTCTATCTTGACTGGTCGCGCCGCGAAACAGCGGTACTCTTTGGCGATGGCGCTGGCGCTGTAGTTGTCGAAGCCACAGATCAGCCTGGCGGCGTACTTGGCTATGAGCTCAACAACGATCCCGCCGGCCGCGACATCCTTAAAGCCGGTTTCGGTACGGCTATGGACAGATTCGATGCTGCCTCACTTGAATTCTATATTGAATTCAATGGCCAGGAGATCTTTAAGCGTGCCATTGCTGGTATGGGCAAGCTTTCCAACACTGTACTTGAAAAATGCGGTGTCGATAAAGATGACGTGGATCTAGTGATCCCACATCAGGCAAACGAGCGCATTATCGATACCCTGATCAACCGCATGAAGATCCCTAAAGAGAAGGCTGTGGTCAACATTGCCAACTATGGCAACACGTCGGCGGCCACTATCCCTATCGCCATCTGTGATGCTCTGGAAAAGGGAGTGATCAAGCCAAATCAAACCATCTTGTCTTGCGCTTTTGGAGCTGGCCTAACCTCTGCTGCCGTGCTATTCAAGTGGGGCGATCGTGTGACTCCAATCGCCCAGAGTGATGCCGAGCTGCCACCTTGCGATAAAACCGGTATCGAGCTGGTTCAGCGCGCAGTGAAACACTTCTGCGGCGAGTGATCCATAAGTAACAGATAAAAAAATGCCGACATCATGTCGGCATTTGCTTTTACGGCCAACCTTCAACTAGCGGCTTGTTTCTCTCAAACGCCTTCCCCATCATTCTGTCCTAGCCCAAACAGCCTCATCCCAATAGATGGCCTGCGCGAAATGAGCTGCCAGCAAACGGTTAAGCTTGTCGAAACTTGAGATACTCTTCTCTTCACCGGTCAGACAGGACCAGACGAAGCGATGACAGTTATTATCAAACAGATCGTATTCGCGGTACTGATAAATTGCCTGCTCAGCTCGTTCAAGAACTGACTCACCAATCAAAGGCTGATGCTGATGATCGCAGGCCACAAAGATACGGCTCCCCGTGCGTCCGGCCAGGAAACGCGTTGCAGAAACCGGCCTGATAAGACCACTACCATGAAGCTCCACCAAGGTGTCGTCTCCAAGCCAGATCCCAGTATGTTCAATCACGCCAAAGACAAAGCAACACACCATGGCGCCGGGCTTGGGCGCGACTTTCACCTCGCCCAGATGCAACACACTGGGTGATAAAGGGCTTACCCGCTCACCAATAGGCGCCTTAGGCGCCCTACCCAGCCGTCTGTCTAAGGTGAGTTGCTTCTGTTTGTGCTTAGCATCGGCGATAAGGGCGGCCCCGAGGGCTGCGCCACCCAGCCAAAGTAAAGGTAGTGCCATCGTCTGTCTCTCAACGCTTTGTGTCTTAAAAAGATAATGGCGAAAAGCACGCAAAGATAAAGGGACAAAATGTAACCAAGTATAATCTTAAGTCACTAACACTTAGCCAAGTAGCTCGGTGAGTTTAACGCTGTCCATGCCCCCCATGGCTGCTATTTGCGCCAAGAGCAGCTCGCCGCAGGCTAAGGCATCAATAAGCGCATTGTGGGCCGCATACACAGGCAATCCATAGCGAGCACGGCTTTTACCTAAACGCAAACTGCCTTCTTGCAGGTGCTCATGCTGTCTCAGCAGACGCTTTTTTTCCAGCAACAGGGTATCTATTGCAAGCAGCTGAGTCTTCTCACCTAGATAAGCCTGTATACCGGTTTGTAAAAAGGCGAGATCTAACGGTGCATGGTGAGCCACCAACACCTTGCCCTTAGTTTCAGCTAAAAACCAGGCCATGGCTTGCTCTGGCGATAATGCTGCATCTAAATGATTATCTAAGATGCCATGTATGGTTGCACTTTGACCGACACTGCCCTCAATCTGCACCAGCTTATGCTGAGCCTCCTTAAGCACCAGTTGCCCCTGACGTATAGGCACCAGGCCAATACTTAAGATCTGATCAAAATGTGCATTTAAGCCCGTCATCTCAAGATCGATAGCCAACAACTCGGCCTCATTGAGCGGCTTATCCAGGGTATCGAGCAGCGCCTGTTGATACGCCTTCAGCGTGGCATCTTTGGCCAACAAGGCTCGCCAGCAAAGCTGAGATTTTATTTTAAGCCCTGCAAACACCTAAAAGCTCCGAGTAAATTTAAGCTTTAGTCCCGACTGAGCGTCATGCACCACCTTGAATGCATCACGCAGCTGGTGACGCACCAAGGAGGAAAGCTGCTGGGGCATCAGATAATTGGTCAGCGGCTGATTATGGGTATATTGATACCCCTGATTAGACAGGCGCATATGAGCAATAAACTCATGCGCATCGGCAAGATTGAGGGCATCTTTGCGATTAATGATATTTTGCTCCATTAATAACCGAATGCGCTTGGCGGTGTTCACCTCACTGATCCCTGCTGACAGAGCATATACTCTGGCAATGTCGTTGATAAGCGCACTGCCCTTGTGCTTCAGATCGATCCCCTTCACCTCTTGTCCATCACGCTCCAAGACAAACTTCTTAAAGAAACCCAGTGGTGGCGAGACCTGCAAAGCATTAGTTGTCATGCCTGCCAAAAAGATATCGTTATCCTTGGTGGACGCCAGCACCTTAGATTGCAAGCCGTCAAACAGGCTAGATGGACCATAGACGCAGCGCATGTCAAAGAAGATGCTGGCATGCATCAAAGCCTTGGGCTCTGGACGCTCTACCCAGTTAGCAAACTTTTGCTGCCACTGAGTCAAGGTGAGCCGCCACTCTGGGTTTTGCGCCATGATATCCCCAGGGCAGTAGACATAGCCGCAGCGATCAAGCCCAGCACAAACCGCCTTGGTCAGGGCATCAAAATACCCCTGGGCATGTTCATCCATTTCGTGAGCCAGCAACAGACCATTGTCTTGATCCGAGCAAGCGGCCTGATCCTGGCGTCCTTGAGAGCCAAATGCCAACCAGCAAAATGGCATGGGTGCCTGGCCTAAGATCTGCTGATTGAGCACGATAAGGCGGCGCGTCAAGGCGTCGGTAACTGAGGTCAGTACCCGGCCTATCTCCTCGGCTCTGGCATCGGCACTAATGAGGTTTTGCAGTAGCAAAGGGATCTGTTTGGAAACATGTATCAGACTCTCGAGATCGTGCTGACGTTCTATCTCACCGATCAATAACAAGGGTTGGGAGCTCTGCCCTCTGAGTATATCTGTGCTGGTGATCACCCCGACGGCCTGTCCCTCGTCCATAATGGGAAGATGGTGAATATTGTGCTGACTCATCAATAGCATGGCCTCGAACACCAAAGCATTGGCACTCAAGGTAGTTGGCGACACTGTCATCGCCTGATGCACAGGCAAACTGCCATCTAACGATTCCGCCAACACCCGATTGCGTAGATCTCGGTCGGTCAAAATCCCCGCGAGCTTTTGGTTATCGATGATCAATACAGAGGAGACCCGATTGTCTCGCATTAGGCGGGCAGCATCGCTGACACTGGCATTGATATCCAAGCACAGCGGCTGCTTAGACATCAAACTGCTCACTCTGTTCGTTGAGCCCAGCTCCTTGGCCTTAAAGCGTCCCTGATGACGCAAACGCTTGGCGAACGCACGGTTAAAGAAACGATCAAACTCGCGACTCTCGCTTCTGAGCTGATTAAAGGTTTCGGGATCTAAGTGATACACCAGACCATCTTCGAGAATTTGTACACGGTTACTCACCGTCTCGCCCGAGAGCAGCGAAGGAAAACCGAAGAAGTCGCCGTCGCCGAGGCGGTCAATAAGATCACCGTCTTCGCCGCGCACCTCGAAGGCACCACTGCGCACGATATAAAGTTGAGGATGCTCCTCATCGAGGGGCACATAGACAGAGGAGCGGCTGTAATACCCCACTCTCAGCGCACGACAGCAGCGTTCTAAGGTATCGGCAGACAAACTGTCAAACGGCGTCAGCTGCCCCAGAAACTGGGTGATAGGTTGCAGTTCACTCTGATCCATATTCCCTCTCTAGCAATCACAGTTAACGTCGGCCTTTCGCCCGCCAACCTCTTTAGGCTATCGCCGTTTTATTCACTATAGCCTTAACAAACAGGCTCTTGCTATTCGACTAAAGGCCAGCGAATGGCTTAACGGCGCCGAGCCATGATAAAAAGATCCACATCACCTCGCTCGGGGTAGTCCTGACGATGGCAGCTGACTAATTCGAATCCAGCAAAGTTTAGCTGCTCAATGAGCCACTCGCCGCCGTGATAGTAGATGAACGCCTGATCGCCACTGCTGGAAGTTTGCAGATTAGAAGCGCTATAGTCTCCCTCCATGGTACTCAAATAGAGAAGGCCACCTTGCTTGAGTCTGCTAGCCATCGATTCAATTAAGGCTTTTGCCTCCTGCTGATTAAGGTAAGGCAAGCAAAATCCGCACACTATGGCGTCAAACATCTGGGTTAACTTATCGATCGCCAGACAATCCATCACCTCAAACTGAGCCGTAGGATTATTCTCCCTTGCCAGGCTGACCATCTGCGGCGCCAGGTCGGTTCCCAAATAGTCAAGCTTTGGACGACGCGCTAACAGATAGCGAGCAATGTTCCCTGGACCACAGGCAATCTCAAGCACTTTATCTCGCGCCCCCAGCATCTCACTCAACCGCTCATAGGTGGGTTCGTAAAGCGGCATCTGCATATACTTATCCTGATACTGGTGAGCCAGCTTATTAAAGGTCACTACGGATAATTGATAATGGCTCACGTCTCCCCCTTTAAATATTGACTACAAATCTTTGCGGCTAATCTTTTTTGCCGAATCTCTGAGACTGCCAGATAAGCAGCTATTAAATCAATAAGATATGAAATAAAAAAAGGGAGCGCATTGCGCTCCCCCAAATCATTCAGATGGGCAACTAGTGGTCGTGAGCCTCACCGGATCCCTTAGGGAAACGAATCGATTCAACCATATCCACCACATTCTGCGGTACTGCAGCAGTGACTTTACTCACGATAAAGGCCACAGCAAAGTTCACTATCATACCCAGCATACCTATGCCTTCAGGAGAGATACCAAACAACCAGTTTGCTGCGTTGTTATCGCCAGGGTTCACAAACTTGAAGTAGATAATGTAGCTCGCCGAGAACAGCAGACCAATCACCATACCAGCAATGGCACCCTCTTTATTCATGGTACGAGAGAAGATACCCATGATGATAGCCGGGAAGAGCGATGATGCAGCTAAACCGAAGGCTATCGCCACTACCGCGGCCACAAAGCCAGGAGGATTGATACCAAAGTAACCCGCCATCACGATACCCAGAGCCGCAGCTACACGGGCATAGAGCAATTCCTGTTTATCGGAAATATCCGGCATGAAGTTCTTCTTCAACAAGTCGTGTGAAACCGAGGTTGAGATCACCAGTAGCAGACCCGCAGAGGTTGATAGTGCCGCCGCCAAACCACCAGCTGCGACCAAAGCGATAACCCAGGCAGGAAGGTTAGCGATTTCTGGGGTAGCCAGTACCATGATGTCACGGTCAATCTTCATCTCATTGGTCTCGCCATTGGCATAGTAGATCTTGCCATCGGCATTCTTATCATCCCACTTAATCAGACCTGTCTTTTCCCAGTTTTTGATCCAGTCTGGTGCGGTTTCATAAGCAACACCCGTTGATTCAGGACCATTGATAGTCTCAATCATGTTAACGCGAGAGAAAGCAGACAGCGCAGGAATCGTAGTATACATAATAGCGATGAACACCAATGCCCAACCGGCTGATACGCGTGCATCTTTCACCTTAGGTACAGTGAAGAAACGTACAATGACGTGTGGCAGACCCGCTGTACCAAACATCAACGCACCGGTAATAAAGAAGACATCTATCATTCCCTTAGACCCCTCAGTGTACTGAGAGAAACCGAGCTGAGCCGATAAGCCATCGAGCTTTTCAAGCAAGTAGACACCCGTGCCGTTGCCCGCGGCATCCACCAATTCGGCGCCAAAACCTAACTGAGGCAGAATGTGACCTGTCATCATCACAGAGATGAAGATAGCCGGTACCATGAAAGCGAAGATCAGTACGCAGTATTGGGCCACCTGGGTGTAGGTAATACCTTTCATACCACCTAACACAGCGTAGAAGAAAACCACGGCCATACCTATGTATACACCGGTATCCACTTCCACTTCCAAGAAGCGAGAGAAGACCACGCCGACGCCGCGCATCTGACCAGCAATATAGGTGAAACAGATAAAGATGGCACAGATAACCGCTACGGTACGCGCCGCCTGAGAATAGTAACGATCACCAATAAAATCAGGCACAGTGAACTTACCAAATTTACGTAGGTAAGGTGCCATACAGAGGGCCAACAGCACATAGCCACCTGTCCAGCCCATCAGGTACACTGAACCGTCATAACCAACAAACGACACAATACCCGCCAACGAAATAAAGGACGCCGCCGACATCCAGTCCGCAGCCGTCGCCATACCATTCATAACAGGAGGTACACCACCGCCGGCAACATAAAATTCTTTAGTTGAACCGGCACGAGACCAGATCGCAATACCGATGTAGAGGGCAAAAGTGAAGCCCACTATCAAATAGGTTAAAGTTTGAACATCCATCTCATTGCTCCTTAGTCTTCATGAACATTATATTTTTTGTCCAACGCATTGGCTTTCGCCACGTAGACAAAAATCAGTGCAACGAATACATACATCGCCCCTTGCTGAGCAAACCAGAAGCCCAGTTTGAAGCCCATGAAATGGATCTCATTGAGTACATCAACCAATAAAATACCGCAGCCAAATGACACTGCAGCCCAAATTGCTAGCAGTCCAAGTACTAGACGTAAATTTTCACGCCAGTAACCTTCTGCCTTTTCGTTATTTTCAAAAGCCATTGCGACTCCCCTGTGCTGATTATTATTAAGTCATCAATTAATCTAGCAAGCACAGGGCTTAGGACAATCGCGACTTTGGTCTAACGCCAGCGTAAACTTTAAGTCTCAGCGAGGTTTTTTCCTTTAAAAACAAAAACATTAAAGTTGACGCACGCGTAAACCCATGTTTTTCATAGGCTTACAAACTAGACTAAGGTCGAAGAAAAATGTTAACGAATTGTACAAAAAAGCCGCTCAGAGGCGGCTTCAGGAGACAACATTCAACATGGCAATCAGGACTAATACCCTATTGAAGGGTCGCCAGATACGCCAGTAGCTCGGCCAACTCTTCTGGTGAGCGCTGCTTATTGGTCACCAGATATTTGCCGTTTACCAATAATGAGGGGACACCACGAATGCCCGACAGTTGCGCCTGGGTATCATAGTCAGCTATGGCAAGCTTGTTATCGACAGAGGCCAGCGCATTATCGATATCAGCCTTAGGTAACCCTTGAGCCACAAAGAACTGAATCAACTCCTCCTGACGCCTGAAGGCACCGTCTCCCTCATGGATCCGCTTAAACAGATTGCCGTGAGCCTGCTCGGTGACATGAAACTTCTTCGCCAGATAATAGGCTTTTTGACTCAATTGCCAACTCGCACGCCCACCAGCCACCGGTGTGCGCTCAAAGACAACTTGGTTATCCAGCTGCGCATTCAATTTAGCCACCGCTGAGGTGATCAGGCCATCCTGACGATAACAATGAGGGCAATTATAGGAGAAGAACTCACGCACTATAGGTTGATTGACCTCAGGGATCCCGGCAACCTTCACATAATCGACCCCTTCCACATATTGAGCGGCACTAACCTGCAAGGTTGCAAACGTCAGCAACATGAGACTCAAATGACGAAATAGCTTAACGACTTTTTTCATAACCAACTCTTCTTATTATCAAAAAACGTCTCTTCCTTGGCGTACCAAGGCCATTAATTTAAAACCTAAGTCCAATCACACAATGACACTCAGCGAAATCTAAACGCCTGCCTTAATCACAATGGGCTAGCATCTTTAGCGGATCATCATGACGATACAGGTAGTTTAGTTCCCTAGTAATAAGACCACCATCGACAATCTTGTCATCGCTTTGCATTGCATCGACAAAACTCGGACTCTCTAATCCCAATTGAGTGGCCGCCAGCGTATAAAACTCGGCCTTGGTGGGATGTTTGCTCGCAGACAAGTTATATGCAGGCGACAGCGACCCACTATGCTCAAGCAGCGCCAACACGGCGCCGACGCAATCATCCAAATGAACAAGATTAACGGCAAGGTTGCCACCAGATACATTTTGGCGCCCCGCTAAAAAGCGCCCTGGATGTCGTTTAGGACCGATAAGCCCGGCAAAGCGCAGGACAGTGCTGTTGTCACCGCTGAACATTCCTTCAGCCGCCAACAAGGTTTCACTGACAGCGTTAAAGGCCGCTGCATCATGCTCTGTACAGACGGAACCTGGCGCATATACCCCTGTGGTACTGATAAAGATAATACGTTGATAAGTGTATTTGCCCATCAGGGCCTTGAGGCGTGCAAGCCGGGTAAGATAGGCGTCATCTCCCCGGCGTAGCCCTGGAGGGACATTAATCACTATGGCATCGGTCGCTAAACCTGAAGCAATGGCTTCTTGGCTTACCAAGGAACGCTCATCACAGTCGAGATCCAGGGCAAACCCGGCGATCCCTTCATTGTTAAGGGCCTCGGCATCTTGTTCACTGCGTTTTGAACCCGAAACCTTGTACCCATGTTTAACTAGCGCCTTGGCTAAAGGCAATCCAAACCAGCCACAGCCGACTACGGCAACAGATGCTATCATCTTGAATTCTTTACGTTGAAACCAGGAGTATAAAATAACGCAATCTGACTATGGGGTGCCAGCAAAATAAAAACTAATGCCACTGTCTGCTTGCAGCACCCTAAGCGCTCCTTCGCTGAGTTCTTCGCGCTTAAGAACGTTCTCGACAAACACCTCCTCCTGGCTTAAAAAACGCAGGCCAGGTTCGCTGCCGTCTGGATGACAGGCCCAAACTTGAGGCTGTTTGACTGATTGGGTGGTCACCATCACCTTACCCACATCGCCATCACTTAAGCGTACTAAGGTACCGGGAGGATAGATCCCCAACAGTTTAACCAAAACGGCAATCAAGGTTTCTGAATGTTTACCGGCGTGGTTTTTGAACAGATAACCCAAGGCGACCTGCGGCGAGCGACTATCATCGGCCCACAGCTGACCATCATAGTCGTTTGCCAAGCTTACTAACTGAGTGGTGATAGGGATCTTCTTCTCGGTCAAGCCTTCAGGAAAACCTGAACCGTCGATAAACTCATGATGATGCAAAACAATATTCAAGACGGTTTTATTAAAAAGACCCGTCTTGTTGAGCATCTCATAGCCAAAGTTGGGGTGCATCTTAAGGAAATTGGCTTCAGACGTCGTTAATGGCGTCCTTTTACGCCGAATAGACTCAGGCACCTTTAGCTTGCCGATATCATGGAACAGACAACCCAGCGCAATATCACGCATATCAGACTTAGGCAGGTCCATGGCCCTGGCAATCATCAATGCCAGCACCGCCACAGAGATGCCATGTTGAGTCACGCTGTTATCGCTTTCGCCAGCACTGACCAGCGCCAGATTAACTTCTTTAAATTCCAGCATATGATCGAGCAAGTCTTCGACTAAGGCGGCGGCCTCTCGATAGGCACCTTCGGGATCGCTAGCGATCTTGCCAAAGGTGGAGCGACACTCATTCACACAATCAATAAAGCGCTTCTGGCTTAAACGCATCGATTTACGCACATTGCGTTTGGCTTCAAGAATAGGATCTATCACCTCTTCTGCGACTGGTCGCTGCTCATCGGCGTCCGTTTCACTCTCTTCCAGCAGCTCCTCACCCGACAACAAGATCACATAGGGCACCCCCAGACTTTTAATCAACTCAATCTGGGCCTCTTCCTCGATCTTGATGCGATTAAACAGGAAAGGATGGTTTTTCCAAGACAAGGGTAATTTAACAGTGATACCTGTTTGTAATTTTGAAAGGGGTAATTGTATGGGCTCAGCTCTAGCCACTCGCAGCAACTCCGTTGTATTTGACCCACATCACCCAGGGCACCTTCATCCGACATCAGGTACGGAAAGATCCCCTAAGAACATGAAAAGCAGCCTAACTTTAATAACATAACTATAGTCAATAGCAACTCAATTTGTACAATCTGTCATTAAATTGACCACTTACGCACAAATTGACACTTGGGCCAGTCACTGCATAACGAGCCCTTGGTTATAAGATATACACAAAAAATAAGATAAAAAGACTAGCTATTATTGTATACAATATTCAAATGATGTTAGTATGATCTCGTTCTTTAGAGATACGTAGCAACCCCGGATTATGTCTCTTTAAAGAGTGTTGCTGTCAATTGTCCTTAATATAAATCTTGTGGATTTGTTTTTTTTCATCTTGATTTATAAGGTATTTTGTAACATTCCTGTATCTTGGAGACTGGATTTTCTTTCGATAAGATATGTTTGGCGCTGCAATTTGCAGCGCCTTTTTTTCAACGGTTTACCGTTAATCCACCTGGTTTCGCCAGTCTTGCAGGTAGTATTTAAGGTGTTTCGACTTAGCAATATAGAGTAGGCTCCAGAAGAGAAACAACGCGTCTAGGCCAAAACTCCAGCTATAGAGAAAGTGATTATGAATAAGACGCTGCATGAGTAATCCACCGTCTACAAACAAAAGTAACAACAATAGAGGCTTTAGCTGGTTAAAGGCAGGCCTTAACCAGCTAGGCGAGCGCTTACGTTCGGCGATGACCAATCCATAGAGCAGTAGCGCACCAGCCCCCGCTGTCAGGGCCATCAAAAAATCAGACTTTTGCGGATAGATAAGTGCCACGAGTCCAGCGCGATCACTGGCTTGAGTGAGGGAGGCGATAAACACACACCAGCCCCGCGCAATAAAGGCCAGCATCAGATACAACATCAGTGGTGGCTTAAAGTGTCCGTTGTCGTCTAACCAGTTTATATGCCCAAAATTCAACTCTATCTCCCTCGTCTGTTTATCTCTATATGGCGATGAAGCCGCCAATTTCAACAGCAAAGGAATAATTAGTGAAAAAAACGCCATCAAAAGATGGCGTTTTCAGTGAGGGCTTACTCGCCCAAGATAGTTAACAGCTCGGCTTCATCGATCACCTTAACGCCCAGCTCCTGCGCCTTAGTTAACTTAGATCCCGCCGCCTCACCAGCCACCAAACAATCGGTATTCTTAGACACACTGCCAGCCACCTTGGCACCTAGTGCCTGCAACTTAGCTTTGGCATCGTTGCGATTGAGTTGGGTTAGCGTTCCGGTTAATACCCAGGTCTGGCCCTTAAGTGACAGCGACTCTTCGGCGACTTCCTCAATGGCAGGCCAATGCACGCCGGCCTCGATTAATCTGTCAATCACCTCTAGATTATGGGGTTGCTCGAAAAAGTGCACCAGATGCTGAGCAACAATTACACCGACATCGTCCACCTTCATGAAAGTTTCCGCATCGGCCTCCTTCAGTTTTTCCAAGGTTTTAAAATAGTTGGCTAAGTTTGCCGCGGTCGCCTCACCCACCTCTCGTATCCCCAAGGAATAGAGAAAACGCGCAAAAGTGGTACTTTTGGCCGCTTCCAGCGCATTGACTAAATTGGTAGCCGATTTCATGCCCATACGATCTAGCATGGTGATCGCCGAAGCCGTGAGTTTAAACAGATCAGCCGGGCTAGCCACCAGCTCCTTATCGATCAACTGCTCAACCACCTTATCGCCCATGCCATCGATATCTAACGCCTTACGCGAGGCAAAATGTTTGATTGCTTCTTTACGCTGTGCCTCACAGTAGAGACCACCGCTGCAACGAGCCACGGCCTCCCCTTCGATGCGCTCCACATCACTGCCGCACACAGGGCACTGAGACGGAAACTGAATATCCTGGGCGTCACTCGGGCGCTTTTCAGCGATCACAGCCACAATTTGCGGGATCACGTCACCGGCGCGGCGAATGATCACACTATCCCCTATCATCACCCCAAGGCGGGCGATTTCATCGGCATTATGCAAGGTAGCGTTCGACACAGTGACACCGCCGACAAACACAGGTTTTAAGCGGGCCACCGGGGTCACGGCGCCAGTGCGTCCCACCTGGAAGTCGACTCCTTCAAGCAGAGTGATCTCCTCCTGTGCCGGGAACTTAAAGGCGGTGGCCCAACGCGGTGCTTTAGCCACAAAACCTAAACTTTGTTGCTGCGCGATATCATTCACCTTAAGCACCACACCATCTATCTCGTAAGCGAGTTCGCTGCGGCGCGTCAGGATATCCTGATAGTAAGCCAGCATACTTGGGATATCTTCGCAGACCTTCACTTCGGCGCTGACCGGGAAACCCCACAGTTTGAGCTGCATCAGCTGTCCATAATGGCTAGTCTCCAAAGACCAAGTCTCAGGCTCTACGACTCCAAGGGCATAGGCATAGAAAGCTAAGGCTCGACTGGCAGTGATCTTACTGTCGAGCTGACGCAGGCTGCCAGCCGCGGCATTGCGCGGATTCACAAACAACTTCTCTCCGCGCTCGCGCGCCTTGTTGTTAACCGCCTCAAAGGCGGCCTTGGGCATAAAGACTTCACCGCGCACCTCAAGCAGTGGCGGAAAATCTGTCCCTCTTAATCTCAACGGCACAGATTTAATGGTGCGAACATTCTCGGTAATATCCTCGCCCACATTGCCATCACCTCGGGTTGCGGCGCGTTCAAACACCCCATCACGGTACAAGATACTGACCGCCAGGCCGTCGAGTTTAGGCTCACAACAAAATGCAGGCGTCTGTGGCAGCTTATCGTTAATCCGCTTATAGAAGGCGCTAAACTCCTCCTCACTAAAGACGTTATCCAGACTCAGCATAGGTTTAAGGTGAGTCACCTGATTAAATTTACTTAAGGCCTCACCGCCAACCCTTTGGGTTGGGGAGTCGGCAAGGGCGAACTCAGGATGCTCCGCCTCTAGAGTTTGCAGGCGACGCATGAGACGATCGTACTCAACGTCAGGGATAGACGGCGCATCATCGACATAGTAGCGGTAGTTGTGCTGATTAAGCTCGTCGGTTAACTGTTTAATCTCGTCTTGTATAGCTTGCATGGTTTCTTATCCGGTTTAAGCAAAGAGGCCGCTGATGCGGCCTCTATATTCAATTTCAGTTCGGGATCACATCTGCGCGCGAATGCGTTGCAGGTAAGACTGTTTGGTCTGCTCTGTCCACTCGCTACGGCCACCGTCGAGTACCTCGCCACCTAAATCGTCAGCGAGCTGATGGGCCGAGTTAAGCATGATAGAGAAGTTCATCAAAGGGTCGCCATAACATGGCAGCGTCATAAACAACACGATACCCTGAGTGGTAAACTGCTCCATCTCATCTGGGTTAAACACCCCAGGCTTAACCATGTTAGCCAATGAAAACAGCACCTTGCCTGTTCCCGCATTATCTTCATGACGATGAAAGATATCCATTTCGCCAAACTTAAAGTTAAGAGTCAGCAGGCTAGGCAATAGCTCTGCGCCATTAAGCGCTTCGCCCTCTTTGGCGACCACATGTAGCACTAGCACATCTTGGGGTTCACCCAATGGGGCATCTGCTTGTGGCTCGACTTCTGCTTGAGGCGCTGGCGCGACACTTGGTTCAGCGGGTTCGACAGGAGCAGGCTGCGGCGCTTGGCGCTGCGGTTCCCGCTTATGCTCGGTAACGGGATCTTCAAACAGTGAGGGTTGCGCGGGCCCTTGGCCTAAACCCAGCTCCATCTGCTCAAGTTTGGCATCAACTTCTTCATCAGCAGCAAGTCCGCTTGATAACACAGGCTCCTGGCGTTGACGTGGCGCCTTCTGCTTAGGCGCATCAGAAAGAGAGAAATCGCTGGTTCTATTGTCTTCCTCTTCCTGTTTTGTCCGTGCCCCTGCGGGTGTTGCCCGGCTGGTCGCGCTTGCCTTAGGGATCGCGCGCTCTTCACTGTTTGCCTTAACGACTCTAACAGGGCCTATTCCATCGGCGTCAAAACCTTCACTGTCACGTGTTTTTTCTGTGTAAAGCCCTGTCATGGGCGATTCTTTTAATGATTTAGGCTGTTGCCGTCTAATGGACCAAAAACCATGCACAAGTACCGCGATAATGGCTACCGCGCCTAACACGAATAATACCAGTTGCAAATTTTCCATTGATTACCCTGTTTTTCCCAAAATTATACTGCGTCGGCTAATGCGACCGCTTCATCGATATCAACGGCAACTATGCGTGAAACGCCAGGCTCATGCATAGTGACACCTATTAGTTGATCGGCCAATTCCATGGTGATCTTATTGTGACTAATATAAACAAATTGCACGCTTTGAGACATCTCTTTTACCAGTCGACAGAATCTGTCGACATTGGCGTCATCAAGCGGTGCATCTACCTCATCCAACATACAAAATGGCGCTGGATTTAGCCTAAAAATCGCAAATACCAATGATAAAGCGGTTAATGCTTTTTCTCCACCCGAAAGCAGGTGAATTGTACTATTCTTTTTACCCGGCGGTCTGGCCATGATGGTCACCCCGGTTTCCAACAGATCATCGTCGGTCAGGGCCAGGTAGGCACTGCCACCGCCAAAGACCTTAGGAAACAGCATACCGAGATCTTGGTTAACCTTATCGAAAGTCTCTTTAAAGCGAGTCTTGGTTTCCCGGTCAATCTTACGTATCGCCTCTTCCAGACTCCCCAGCGCCTTACTCAAGTCGGCATCCTGACTATCCAGATAAGCCTTACGTTGGCTCTGCTGTTCATACTCTTCGATGGCGGCCAGGTTAATGGCGCCAAGATGGTCAATCTGCGCCCGCGTGCGCTCGAGCGCCTTTTGACGCGTCGACAGACTCAGGCTCAGATCCAGCCCGGCTTCAACCTCGCTAACATCGACCTCTTGCTCCTTGAGCAGGGCTAACTGACTGTCAAGCTGACCTTTTATTCCCTCGCGACGTAACTTTAACGCGCTGATGGCTTGAGTCAAGTGCTCTAGCTTTCCAAGCTGTTGTTTTTGCTTGGCTCCTAGCTCATCTGCTTGAGTTTGCAGCTCTGCCTGACGACGCCGCAGCTCATCAAGCCCCAGCTGATTACGCTCTTGCTGTGCCAGGGCTTGGGCCAATTGCGCCGCCTTATCATCGGCAACACCTTGGCCCTCACCACTCTTTTTGCCCGCAAGCTGAGCCTGTAACTGCGCAAGAATCGCCGTTAACTCGACTATCTGCTGTTGCTGCTGCTCGCCCTGCTGGCGATTAAGGGCTATTTCGGTATTGATGGCTTGCAGCTGCTTTTGATGCTGAGCCAATTGCTGAGCCAGACTCTGACGTTCCTGCCCCAGGGTTTTATGTTGAGTGCGGCCATCAAGCAGACACTTCAACGCCTGTTCGGCATTTTGCTTAAGCAGCTGTAAACTGCGCTCATCCTCTTCAATGGTCTGCGCAAGTCGCTCAATAGCCTGCACTAAAACCTGCTCGCGCCCTTCTTGTTCGCTTAACTGCTCAGCAAGTTGCGCCTGGCGCTCTTCTTGCTGCGAGATACGCACCTGGGTCGCTTGCACCTGCGCCGCAAGGCGCTCTTTCTCTATCTGCACCCCTTGCAATGCCGTATTCAGCTGAGCGTGACGCTCTCGCGTATCAGCCAAAGCCTGGCGCACCTGCTCAAGCACAGCCTTTCGCTCTTCAATCGCCTCTATGCTGGCGGTAATGCTGTCACTCAATGCCTGATGCTCGGCTTTAAGCTGTACTAAGTTGCTACTCTGCGCAGCTTTTTGCAGCACGAAGCCGCGACCAAGCAGATAGCCCTCGGCGGTGACAATACGCTCATCATCGGCAAGCGTCGCCACCATGTCGCGAGCTTGGGCAAGGCTGTCAGCCCACTTAAGTCTGCTTAGCCAAGGTGACAGGTTGATCTGGCTGGACAAGCCGGTCCATGATTGCGGCTTGGCAAGTTGGAAGCCATTCTCTGTTGGCGCGACATCAATACTCTGAGTCAATAAACCATCGAGCACCAAATCAACCGCCTTCTCCCAACCTGGTGTCACTTCGATGGCCTGCCACAAGGCTCGACCAGTCACTGCGTCCTCCTTGGGCAACATGCGCTGCACCACATTCTGACGCCCTCGCTCTTCTGCCAACGACTGGGACAGCGCATCAATTTGTGTCTGAATTTGCCGCTGCTGCTCTACCTGTTCCGCTTGGGTGGCGAGGATCTGCTCTAGCTCAGCGCTGTGTTCATCGGCCTTATCCGATAACAGCTGACATTGGGAGGTTTGCAGCGCCAGGTTGGCGGTTTCATCGATCTGGGTCAATTGACTCAGCTGCGCCGAGCAGTTCTGACGCTGACTGGCCAGCAGATCGAGCGCGCTCTGCTGATGCTTAAGTTCCCCTTTGCTCAGTTCAAGACGTAACTGACACTGGTTAACCCTTTGCTTACTTTGGGTGTCATCGTCGATCAGTTGCTCAAGGGAGTGCTCGGCCTCAAGGAGCTGCTCGTCGAGCAACTCAAGTTGCTGCTGTATTTGGCTATGAACCTGCTGCGCGCTTAGCTGACGCTCGGCGAGGTTTTCTTTGGCATATACGAGCGCTTGAGACTGCGCCTGTAGTAATGAGAGCTTATTGGTTTCCTGCTCGATACGCTGCTTAAGATGGGCATCTTGTTGCTGGCGATGCTTGATCTCCTGCTCGAGCTTAGTGATCTGATTAGCATTGAGATAAAACGTCTCAACCTGATGCTGTTCCTGGCGCTCGAGGTCATCGAGTTGTAACTGGAGTTCTGTCAGGCTGCGGGCCAACGATTGACCACTGGCATCGACTTCACTCTGGGTCAGGAGTTTTGCATCAATCTCTTTGGATAATTTTTCCGCCTGAGTGCTCAGCTCAAGATACTTGCAGACCTCAAGCTCAGCCTGCTGCTGACGCTCTGTCTGTTTTAACGCTCGGTACTGTCTGGCGGACTCTGCCTGCTCCGCCAACTTATCAATTTGACGGCCCAGCTCCTGACGTATATCCCCCAGACGCTCTAAATTTTCACGGGTGTGGCGAATGCGGTTTTCGGTTTCTCTGCGCCGCTCTTTATAACGGGATATACCGGCGGCCTCTTCGATAAAGACCCTAAGCTCTTGGGGTTTGGATTCGATTAGACGGGAGATAGTGCCCTGCTCAATAATAGCGTAACTTCTCGGTCCAAGGCCGGTGCCCATAAAGAGATCGGTGATATCCTTTCGTCGACACTTCTGCCCATTAAGAAAATAGCTGGAATCCCCGTCACGGCTAACTTGACGTTTTACGGCGATCGCCTGATAGCTGGCATATTGGCCACCCAGTCGCCCCAGGTGATTGTCAAAGTAAAGCTCAACACTAGCCACTGAAATCGGACGTCTTGCAGAAGATCCATTGAAAATGACATCGGCCATGGAGTCGCCGCGAAGATGCTTGGCAGAACTCTCTCCGAGCACCCAGCGCACCGCATCGATAACATTTGACTTACCACAGCCATTAGGGCCAATGATAGCTGTAAGCGGTTGGTTAAAGGGGATTTTAGTAACATCAACAAACGACTTAAATCCAGCAAGTTTTATCTGTGTGAGTCTCATTGTGCCAGTTAGGTCGTCTTTTGCGTGCGCTTACGGCGCCACTGTTATTATTGGTTGTCACTTTATCAAAGCATGCCGCATTTTGTAACGTTTTTTATCCCTGCCGACGTGATTTCGGCCTTGTTTTTAAAATGGGGCTGACACACAATCCCTGTTAAGCAAGATCTATGGATATTCAGATAAGACTATGAATCAAAAAGCAAGCAAACCCGGTAAAAGCGGCGTTAACTATTTTCTGGACGGCTTTCGGCTGATCAAACAGCCAGGTTTAAGACGCTTTGTCTTCATTCCCCTCAGCGTTAACCTGATATTGTTCTCCACGGTGATCTACTTTGCCATAGGTCAGCTGGAACAGGTATTTCAGTGGATCAATGGTCAACTGCCCGATTACCTCAGTTGGCTCAACTTTCTCCTTTGGCCCTTGGCAGTGCTGACCCTGTTAGTTGTGCTCTCCTTTGTCTTTAGCTCTGTGATGAACTGGATAGCGGCGCCTTTCAATGGTCTGTTAGCGGAAAAGGTCGAGCAACATTTGACTGGCAAAGATCTCAATACCGGCGGCACCATCGACCTGATCAAAGATCTGCCCCGCATACTGGGACGAGAATGGATCAAGCTTAAATACTACCTTCCCAGAGCCATACTATTTCTTATCCTGTTCTGGGTGCCCCTTATCGGTCAAACGGCCGCGCCCGTACTCTGGTTTCTATTCAGCGCCTGGATGATGGCCATTCAGTACTGTGATTATCCCTTCGATAACCACAAGGTGCCTTTTAATGATATGAAGTTTGCCCTCAATCAAACCAAGGGCAGCAGCTTTAGCTTCGGCGCCGCCGTCACCCTGTTTTCGATGATCCCCATTATTAACTTTATCGTGATGCCGGTAGCGATTTGCGGCGCGACCTCCATGTGGGTAGATAAGTATCGCGATGCCTATCGCAACGTTCAAATCGCCCCCGATTAAAGAAGAGTTATCTAAGGAAGGTGCGAACAAGTCGTAGCACAGCAAGCACGGGACTTATTCGCACCTTCCCTAAATAGCAAAAAGCCAGCTCATTTTTTGCCGCTGGCTTTTTTCACAGAAATCGACCTTGCTATATCTGCTAAGTCTCTATACACACCAAGTTCCGCCCCGATTCTTTAGCGTGATAAAGTGCCTTATCTGCATTGTGTAATAAGTCATCTAACCCCAAACTAGTCAACTCAGCCAGCCCTATACTAGCGGTAATAGTCAATTCTCCTGCCGAGGTTGATATTGGACTTGACGCCAAATGAGCTCTAAATTTGTCTAGTAACGCAAACGCTTTACTACTATCTAGCCCCTTAAACGCCACCACGAACTCTTCTCCGCCAAAACGCGCTACTACAAAACGTTCACCGAAAAAATGCTTTAACATGTCTGCAAATCCGACTAACACCTCATCGCCAACGTCATGACCATAACTATCATTAACCCGTTTAAAGTGATCGATATCCATCAACCCCAGAGAAAATGCCGTCTGTTTCAACACCAGTTGCTCGATCTTTTCTTCAAACAAGTTAAAAAAATAGCGACGGTTATATACGGAGGTTAAATAATCGAGGTTAGCCTGCTCCCATAACTTTCGCACCATATCTAGTCCATCTAAGGTGTTAAGTACACGGCAATGAAACTCTTCATGAACAAATGGCTTCGTTAAAAAATCATTCGCACCATTTTTTATAAATCGAGCCGAAAGACTCTGATCATCATCACTTGATAAACCTATGATAGCCAGCTCTTCTCGACTATATTGCTCTCTGGCTTTTAGAATCAGTTCGAAACCATCTAATCCTGGCATATTGTAATCAGTGATTAACAACTGTATCCCTTCTTGACTGCGTAATAAGGCTAATGCTGATAAACCATCATCGGCCTCAATCACCTGATAAAGATGCTGCTCTAACAAACCACGAATAAATTTTCGACTTACCACTGAATCATCAGCCACCAAGACTTTAACTCGTTGATTACGATGCAATCTCTCAACTAAACGAACAGCATATTCGTAGCTAAAACGGTTTTCTTTAAGAATGTAATCAACAATGCCCAATTGCAACAAGCGCTTACGTTGCGTGGCATCCAAACTTCCTGTCAGCACTATACATGGGATATTTAATGCTAATACGTGCTTAACAATCTCACCTTCCTGAGCGTCAGGTAAGTGTAAATCTGTGATTGCGACAAAATAATCATGCTCTTTTATCAAACGTTTTGCGCTGTCGAAATCTTCGGCAAAATCAACTTCGCAATTAAGTGTAAGCTTGATGAGATGACGCAAAATACGATTAACAACCTTGCTGTCTTCTACAACTAATATCCGCATCTTTATTCCTTTTTCGCTATAAGGCTATGACGCAACTGACTTTACCTTCGTTGTGTAATTATACATCTCAACTAAACCATATTTTTTCGTTGTTTCACACTTTTATCGTACGATCATTTAAGCTGTCGTTCTTCCCATTCTGCTATTACTGAATTTATCTATGGTCTTGGTCTCGCGATTTCGACAAATCAATCACCACAGTCTCGGAGATCTTATCTTGAATCGCCTGACGGTTGGCATCCCAGAATATCTGCAAGAATCCCAGCAAGCCTGTAGCAAAACCAGCACCATAGCCACCATAACGCCCAAAGGCATCCCATAAGGAGATAGCCGAAGCGTCCAGCGGTATTACCCGGATATTCAACAACTTCTTGCCCAAGGTCTGACCGTCGAACCAAGCGGTAAAAACCGTAAAGTAAAAGGCGGCCCATCCAAAGCCTAATCCAAGATCATTTAAAATGCCTTTTGCCCACTCAAGCAAACTATAAGGAGATGGCTTGTCATCATCCATTTGATCAGGGTCGACAACCAGAGAGTTAAGCTTCTCGCTAGCCTCCTGATGGTGAGACTCGGCGTCTGACCTAACATCCTGGGAGACTTCTTGGCCGCTGCCGTCAAGATTTCCATCTGTGACAACTGTCGCTTTGGCATCAACTTGGCTATTGGGGTACGCCTGCTCCACACGATGCATCAACACATCTTTGTCCTGAGCGGGTATGGACAGCTCCTTGATCAGCTGAGATAAAAGCGCCTTTTTTTCGCTATCGGGTGCTTGTAACGGGTCGAGTTTGGCCAAGAGCTGCGTCAGCTTCTCATCGGCGCAGCTGGCCTCTTCACACAAACTGAGCGCCAAGATCTGTGGCATCAGCTTCAATGTACTCACAGAGTCCACCTGAAGAACGTTCGGCTGAGCCGTTTTCTGCTCACCATTCCCTTCGCCGTAAGAGATGATATTGTCACTGGTCACCCAGATGGTCATCACGAGCATAGAGAAATAAAGCGCCCATTTAAGTGCTTTACCCAATTGGTGACTACGACGCTCAATCACTAAGGTTAAGCCAACCAGCAAGATAAACAACGCCCCAGCCTGCTCCGCCAATACACTGACTAATAACGCATCGATTAACATGGCAAGACCGCGCTTTAACGGTGAAGCCAAAGGTGTATAGAGCACCTCAGGTGCGACATAAAAGGCAAAAGGGGTGACAATCGTTTTAGGATCTTTGTTTTTAGGCCCTTTCAATTTAGGCGTTTGAGAGTTCGCAGAGCGATCCTCGGGGCTCGGCACATTCGTCCCACCAATCCTGTCGTTAATGCTGCTCACTCATCCGCTCCCTGCAATTTATGCTGATTATTTTAGCTAGCTGACTTGATACATTTTGTTAAATTATCAATAGGATCCCCATTAGGCTAGCCCCTTCAGCGATGTAATTATGATATAAGTGACAGCTTTTATAACAGAAAGGAATAACGAAGATGAAACTATCATTTCTAATGCGCCCAAAGCGCACTATGATTTAGCTGTATACATTAAGGAGCAAGTAATCCATGAGTAAAATTTTCGAAGACAATTCATATACCATAGGTAATACACCTCTTGTTCGCCTAAATCGCGTCAGCAAAGGCAAAGTGCTCGCCAAAGTTGAAGCGCGTAACCCAAGCTTCAGCGTTAAATGTCGTATCGGCGCAAATATGATTTGGGACGCCGAAAAGAAAGGCTTGCTCACTAAAGATAAAGAATTGATCGAGCCAACATCAGGTAACACCGGCATCGCACTGGCTTATGTCGCGGCGGCCCGTGGCTACAAGCTGACCCTGACCATGCCTAACACCATGAGCCTTGAACGTCGCAAGCTGCTTAAGGCACTTGGCGCAAACCTAGTGTTGACTGAAGGCGCAAAAGGCATGAAAGGCGCCATCGACAAGGCCGAAGAGCTGCGTCAATCTGCTCCTGAGAAATACCTGATCCTAGGTCAATTCGATAACCCAGCAAACCCAGAGATCCACGAGAAGACCACAGGTCCAGAGATCTGGAATGATACCGATGGCGAAGTCGATGTCGTAGTTGCTGGTGTTGGTACAGGCGGTACCATTACCGGTATCAGCCGTTACATCAAGCAAACTCAAGGCAAGGCGATCACCTCTGTAGCAGTTGAACCTGCCGACTCTCCAGTAATCGGCCAAACCCTAGCAGGACAAGCGATACAACCTGGTCCACATAAAATCCAGGGGATTGGTGCCGGCTTCATTCCAGGTAACCTGGATCTCGAAATGGTTGATCGCGTCGAAGCGGTAACTAACGAGGAAGCCATTGAGATGGCTCAGCGCCTAATGAAAGAGGAAGGTATCCTGGTCGGTATCTCTTCGGGTGCAGCGGTTGTTGCTGCAAACCGTATCGCCGAGCTACCTGAATTTGAAGGGAAGAATATCGTAGTTATCCTGCCATCGGCAGCAGAGCGTTACCTTTCATCAGTACTGTTCCAGGGCCAATTTGGCGACGCGGAAAACGTGCAGTAATCACTTTCAGTAAATGATGGTGATACCACTAAGACCCCGATCGTTATCGGGGTCTTTTATTTTATGGCACTCAATATCTTATCGATACAGGCACCAACTGTGTTACGCAGAAAATCTGGCTCCAGTCGACGGCTTATCACGCTCTGATACTCCATCCAACGAATCAATCCCAAGAGTTGATGGGCATCGGCGTTCGGCGTTTGCGAACCTAATGCCGCAAAAAAACGCTCTATGGTCTGAATGAAACCATTGTCGAGCAGTTGAATCGCCTCGGCGAGCACAGGGTTACGCAGCGCCTCTTCATGAAACGCCACTTCAAGGATACGATCTTCCCTATGGCTCACCTGTTCTTGAATATGCGCGCAGAGAAAATCTGTCAGATATACCGAAAGCTGTGAAACGCACATCTCCTGACTGCCCGCTTCAACCGTCTCAAGCAACTCAAAACTCTTTTGCTCAAGCGTATTGTTCATCCAAAGCGTCTTTTCGGCAAAATAGGTTAATGCATCGCTGATCAGATCTTTAATATCTTTAAAGTAATAAGTCGTAGATGCCAATGGCACCTCGGCCTCGGCAGCCACGGCGCGGTGACGAACGCCTCGAATGCCTTCCCTCACGATCAACCTTAAAGTCGCCTCTAAAATCGCAATACGTCTGGCCTCACCATCGACTCTATGAGTTGTGCGGCCAACATAGCTAAGCGGTTGTTGCATTGAACTATCCTTTAGGGTCCATCCCCTGGCTAAGCGATAAACTATGTTAGCATTTGTATCGACGATTCACCTAGCCTCACCCTACCCGTTGTACAAGGCGATTGAAAAGCCCGCACTTTCATCTTGTTAAACGCACATTTCGCGAGCCAGGTCGCCAATTTAACACTGACTTGATGTCGTCACTTTGATATCAGGCTAGAGTGAACAACATTTCACTCAAACCAGAGTCAGGACTCGGATGGATTTCTACCGCTCGCCAAAACAGATCTCAGCATTTAACGCCAAGTTTGAAGCACAGAAAATTGCCTTCGCCCCCATCACCTTTCAAGTTGCCCGCTGCCTGCTTAAATACGAGGTATTGGCTTATATTGACCAACATGCTGAAAATGATCGTCAGATGATTGCCACTCATTGTTCATTATCTGAATACGCCATCGGCGTGCTACTTGATATGGCGCTCAGCATGGGCCTGATTTGGCAAGACATTAAGGGTTATCACCTGGATAAGATAGGTCATTTTCTATTGCACGATGAGATGTCGAGGGTCAATCTCAACTTCAGTCATGATGTCTGTTACCAAGGTATGTTTGAACTAGACCAGGCATTAGAGACAGGGCAAGCAACTGGCCTTAAGGTATTTGGTGACTGGCAAACCATCTATCCAGGATTAAGCCAGCTGCCAGACAATGCCAAGAAAAGTTGGTTTGAGTTTGATCACTTCTATTCAGATCATGCCTTTAGTGCCATCTTACCTATGATCTTTCAGGGCCAACCTAAGACCATTGTGGATATTGGAGGCAACACTGGAAAATGGGCATTGGCCTGTACCCAATATGATGCTGATGTCAAAGTGACCATCATGGATCTGCCAGGACAGCTTAAGGTCGCGATGGAAAATGCCAAGGCACAAGGCGTTGACGATCGTGTCCATGGCTTTGAGTGCGATCTGTTAAACGCAGATACCCCCTTCTACTCTGGTGGCGATCTCTACTGGATGAGTCAATTCTTGGATTGCTTTTCACAAGAGCAAATACTCGCTATTTTAACATTAGCGAGAGAGCACATGGCGCCCCATAGCGAACTCTGTATCTTAGAGACCTTCTGGGACAGACAACCCTGTGAGGCCGGTGCCTATTGTGTCAATGCCACCTCGCTCTACTTTACGGCGATGGCCAACGGCAACAGCCGTATGTATCACTCCAAAGATCTCCTCAAACTGATCTCATTGGCGGGTCTCTATGTCGATGAAGATATAGACGAGATTGGCTTGGGCCATACACTACTGCGTTGCCGAAGAAAACCATAACTCGTTCTATAGACACCTATACTGCTATCAACATCTAACTCGACATACTCTACAGCAACACAGAATAAACGAGGCCAAGCAAACGCTGGCCTCTATTGACCACAAGCTCAACCATATTAACGTGTCAACGAACCGTCGTTGGTCAATACCCTTAGCCTTTTTTACCTCTTCTGAATACAACCCCCACCAGAAAACCACTCACAACAACATACCCATAACAAATACAATCTAACACTTCATAATAACTGCTAATTAGTTGGCACTAATAACCCAAAAATTAATCAAAACCTATAACATTAGTATTAATTAAAAAGGAGTACAAAAAACAGAGTTAACAATAAAGCAACAAAAACAATAGGGAAAATCGACAGGACTTTGGTCACAAACAAATCATTTCCACAATATTTTTCATAATTTTTGCATTTTTTTTAAATAACAAATGACACACCAATAAAACAAATAAAAACAATAAAAAGAACAAATGAAAAACCAAAGCAAATCACAAAAATAACAATCTGTTAACTAACAGCTGTAAAATGTAACACTGGCAATTACATTAACGCGTACATCGAAAATAAATACTAAGCCAATAAACTTAATGTGTATTTATTGTTGCAAAAAAGATAATTCGAGCAAGACTTGAAACCCCGCACCATCTGTAGCCACCTTGTTGCAGTTGTTATCTCTCTATGATTATATCGAGAGCGAAGTAAACACTCGTCAATATAAGTAAATATTTGAAAAGTTTTTACTAAATAAAGTTCAACACATAGAACGGCTCAAAAAAGAGCAATTCAACAGTGTTCAATTCAAAAATAAAATAAGTCTCAGGGAGAAACAAAATGCAGCCTAATTCTATATTGGCTAAAGCTGTGCGTTTCGCATTAATTAGTGGTGCCGCCACAGCAGCAATGAGTGCGCCAGCCGTTTATGCAGCAGATGAAGACAGCGTTGAACGAATTCAAGTAACAGGTTCACGTATTAAACGTACCGATATGGAAACGGCTACACCTGTTACCGTCATGAGCGCAGAAGACATGGCTAAACAGGGTTTCACTAACGTTCAAGATGCGTTGGAAAGCCTCACTTCTACAACCAGTGCAATGACTACCCAGTCTGTTCACGGCTTTACGCCTGCTGCCTCTTCAATCAGCTTACGTGGTGCGGGTGCTAACCGTACATTAACGCTGATCAATGGTAAGCGTCTAAACCAATATCCAAAGCCATCAGGTGGTACGGATAACTTCGTCGATACTGCCAACCTACCGATGGAAGCTGTACAGCGTATTGAGATTCTTCAATCTGGTGGTAGTGCTATCTATGGTGCCGACGCCGTTGGTGGTGTGATCAACATCATCCTGAAAAAAGACTTTGAAGGTGTTGCACTTAAATACCGTCACGCTGATACCACTCACGGTGGCGGCGGCAGCGACCGTATCGCACTCTCTCTAGGTGCTTCTTCTGATCGCGGTAACGTATCGACCTTCATCGAATTTACTGAGAATGAACAGCTAAAAGCAACCGATCGCGAAAACTTCGGTCTGCACACAGACAAAGTGCCTTATAGCAAATATTCACAATACAGCTCATATGGTGCTCGAATCGCTGGAGGCAGCGGCGCGCGCGCATTGACTCCTGAAGAGTGTACCGCTGGCGGTTTCTTGTGGGATGCCGCTCGCAGCATCTGTGGTTTCGACCGTTCAGAGTGGCGTGATCTTCAGCCGAAGAGCTCACGTTTCATCAGCTCTACTAACTTCAACTATGAGCTGGCTGATGACGTTAGCTTCGTAGGTCGCCTAGACTTCGCCGAAGCGAAATCAACCACCAACATCGAGCCAATGGCAATCGATAACTACGATGTTAACGTTGACGGCAACAATGTCACTGTATCTTCAGGCGATCTGAGCAAAACCTTCACGAATAAAGGCACAGCCCTAGGTGGTGATTTTGCCAACGCCGAAGATGGCGACTACTACTACGTGCGTCGTCTACACGAGTTTGGTAACCGCGCTGGCGAAACCAAAACACGTAACTACTTCTTCACCGCAGGCTTCGAAGGCACACTGGCTGACGAGTACAGCTGGGATGCATCGGTTAACTACGGCCGTACCAATGTCGACGTGTTCCGCAGTGGTTTTGCAACTGTTGCAGGCATGTTCGATTATATTACCGCCGGTGAGAACGGTAACTCACTGCTGAACAACATGAGTGCAGAAGATGTAGAGCAAGCTTCTTACTCTCCATTTGAGCGCGCACAATCTACTCAAAAGAACGTCCAGGCCAACATCTCTGGCTTAGCGTTCGAAATGCCAGCAGGCGATGCCCAATTTGCATTTGGTGCAGAATACACTGAGCAAGATTATGAGACGAACTCAGACTCAGAATCTAAGAAAGGTAACATCCTCACCACTGGTGGTTCTTCAGGTGCAGGCGAGCGCTCTTACTGGGCAACTTATGCCGAATTAAGCCTACCTGTATTGGACGTGCTGACTATCGATGCGGCGCTACGTTATGACCGCTATGACGATTTCGGTGGCAACCTGTCGCCACAGTTGACTTTAGAATACCGTCCACTAGACGAACTATTGGTTCGTGGTTCTGTCAGCTCTGTCTTCCGCGCTCCAGATATGCACCGTGTATATGGCGATGCGACTAAGGGCTTCTCTACCGTTATCGACTTCAAGCAGTGTCAAGCGTTAGGCGGCACACCAAGTCAGCCAAATCCGGATCCACGTATCAACGAGATCTGTAATGAACTGCACATTGATACAACAACGGGTGCAAACAAAGATCTGGAAGCAGAGACTGGTTACACAGCTAACATTGGCGCGGTATGGGGCGGAGATTCACTTAACGCATCATTCGACCTTTGGGAGTGGAAACTGGACGACATGGTTAGCGACATCAGCGCTAGCAAAGCTGCTCGTGAATATGAGCAGTATGAAAACATGCTGACTCGCGATGCAGACGGTACCATCACTCACGTGAACGCCGTTGCTCAAAACCTGGCTTTCCAAAAGGTACGTGGTCTAGATATCACTGCTGGCTATGGCTGGGATATGGATAGCTATGGTGAGCTGAAACTTAACTTCAACGGTACTTACATCCTGTTGTCTGAGTTCCAACTGTCACCAACTGATCCAGTTGAAGATGACATTGATAACGGTGGTCTGCCACAGTACCGCGCTAACCTAGTACTGGGCTACTTCATCGAAGACTTCGAAGCGACTCTGGGTGCTTACCACACTGCACGTATGCACGGTATTCAATACAAGTCGTTTAAAGCATCAGGTGGCGAAGACTTTGATGAAAGCGCACATGAAGTGGCATCACAGACTAAGTGGAACCTGACTGCAGGTTACACTTTCAATGATACATTCAAGCTGAAAGCTGGCGTGGTTAACCTATTCGATGCAGGTCCTAACTTCGACCCAACTGATACTTCTTGGCCACACTACCCACGTTCAGTGTACAACGCTCGCGGTCGTGAGTGGTTCATCGAAGGTGAAGTGAAGTTCTAAACCATTAGATCTTTAACGACAAAACGGCATCCTAGGATGCCGTTTTTTATTGACCTTATTTAGTGAGTGACTATTAGGCGAAACCCAGGTAATGGGCTGAAACCACAACTAGGCTCGACACCAAAAACAGAGCCAATATAAAACGCCAGATAAACTTCACCCACACGCCCCAATCGACGCGGCATACACCTAAAGTCGCCATCAGTGACGCCGATGTCGGCACCAAGACATTGGTAAAGCCATCTCCCAACTGAAATGCCAACACCGCCACCTGACGTGATACCCCCACGATATCGGCAAGAGGCGCCATCAAGGGCATGGTTAATGCTGCCTGGCCAGAACCAGAGGTCACAAAGAAGTTAAACACCGACTGAAACAGCAGCATGAACCAAGCCGATACCACGGCTGGCAATTGCCCAATCAGACTACCGGCGCTATTTAATAAGGTGTTTAGCACACTTGGTTCATCGGGCTTGCCACCACCAAGGAGCAATAAGATCCCCGACGCACATCCCACCAACAAGGCTGGTTCTAACATGGTGCCCGCACCTTGCTTGAAGCTGGTCGCCATTCGGTTAAGCGTCATGCCATTGAGCCCGAAGATAACGGCAATGACCCCTACCACAATTCCCATGGTGAAGAACTGACTTGCGATCTCGGGAATAAACCACGCTTGAGTGACGACCCCCCAGATCACCCAGACAACGGTTACCAAGATAGTGAGCAAGACGAGAATGTCGCCTAAATTAAACCGACTCTCTAAGTTGCTGGACGCTTGATGGTGGCGAAAATAGCTATCGGATTCATAACAGAGGGAACTTTGCGGATTGGCCTGTATCTTTGCGCCATAGCGCATCGTAAAAATAACTCCCATCAAGGTAAAGCCCGCCCACATGATGCCGCGCACACCTGCGCCAGATAATACTGGAATCCCCGCTATCCCCTGGGCTATCGCCACGCTAAAGGGATTCATCCAAGAGCTGGCAAACCCCACTTGAGTCGCCACATAGGTCACCATAACAGTGGTTATGCCATCAAAACCTAAGCGAATCATCAATGGGCAGATGATAATGGCAAAGGCTATTGCCTCTTCTCCCATCCCAAAAACGGCGCCGCCAAGCGAAAACAAGATAAACAGCGCAGGAATAAAGAGCCGCTCGTTCCCCTGAGTCTTATCAATTAAGCGCAAAATGCCGTTATCTATGGTGCCCGTTTCCATCACTATGCCAAAGGCGCCGCCAATGACGAGCATAAACATGATCACGCCAATCGCTGTGCCCCATTTTGAGCCAGAGGTTAAGCCTTCGAAGGCAAAGTTGAAAAAGCCGATGCCCCCCCCGCCTTTAAACAGGGCGACAGGCTGTTTAAGGTGCTCTCCAGCCTCATCTAGGCTATATCGAAACGAACTGGGATCAACCACATTACGATGCTTTTCGACTCCGTCGGCAAGGTAGTGGATCTCTTGGGTATCGAATGAACCGACAGGCACCAGATAAGTCAGCACCATAGCAGCCAGCGCGACAAAAAAGATAATCACTAAGGTATCGGGTAATACTATGTTTTTAGAGGGATTTACTGTAGAAGGGGGAGCTTGTTTTGCCATTGTAACGCCATATATTGTTATTATTGCCCGCCAATATAAACCAATTCATCTCCCCTGCACAGGCTTTGGCTGACCCTGGATACACTTCGCAACACTGAATAAAACAGGCACAAATAACAGGCTTGAGTATCCTTGATGACATTCACGTAATCGGAAATAATGACAACAGTCGCACAAGACGAATCAAACAGTGAGATAAGTCTAGTAACTTAGATAAAATCAATCCGTTACTTGTGAAAAGATGCCGCCACTCATACAATCAATATCGCACAAGCATCAATTTTATTGATAGTTTTCATTATCGCTCAAATCAGCTAGGACGCTTCAAGGTCGATGAAATACTCACTGAAACAAATTATGGTATTCGATGCCGTTGCCAGCCTGGAAAGTGTGAGTGCGGCGGCGCGAAAATTGTCCATGACCCAATCTGCAGTCAGCATGTCTCTAGGGCAGCTGGAGAATCTGCTTGGCCGTCCACTCTTTATTAGACAAGGCAACAGGTTAACCCTGAGTCACTGGGGTAATTGGTTACGCCCAAGAGCAAGACGCCTACTTCAAGATGCGCAACAAATTGAATTAGGCCTTCACGAACAACACCTTATCAGCGGTCGCTTTCGTTTGTGCTCGAGTCAAACTGCCGCCGAACATCTACTTCCCGAGCTTATCAGCAAAATCGATACTGATTTTCCAGAACTTAGGATCGATCTCACAGTTGAAAATACCGAGAATGTGGTCGAGGGCTTACTTAACTATGAATATGACTTTGGCATCATAGAAGGCCGTAACGACGACAGTCGCCTCTACCAAGAGCAGTGGCTAGATGATCATCTCGTGGTCGTCGCCTCACCGCATCATCCCTACGCCAAACAAACCACCACCAGCTTAGCCCAGCTAGAACAGGCAAGATGGGTACTGCGTGAACAAGGGGCGGGAACCCGGCGCATATTTGAAGGTGCCATCCACGGAGTCATCGAGAAACTGAATGTCTGGAAGGAGTATGAACATGTCTCACTACTCAAGGCGCTGGTGAAAAATGGCCCCTACCTCAGCAGCCTGCCCTTCTTAGATGTGGAGAAAGAGGTCGCGGCCGGTGAACTGGTGATTCTGCCAACACCCCAACTGAATATGCAAAGACACCTGTCGTTTGTGTGGCGCTGCGACTCGGGGGAGAACCCGCTGCGTGATTGTGTGATAACCGAAGCACGGCGCCTGAGCAAACATCGCCAGCACACTAAACCAATGAAAAGTTAATCACATTCGCAAAAAGGGCTTTCAAATCCTGCTAAACGAAAGCGCTTATCAAATCGAAATCACCAGGCAATCAAGATAACAAGGACGAGGCGCACTGAGCGCCACGTCCTTGATACTTATATTGCTTGCGTCTGCACACTAGGCATAAATTGCGCAGACTTTGGCAACTACAGCCTCGCGGGTGATCACCCCAACCAGCTTACCCTCGCTCACCACAGGGAAACTACTAGGCTTGCTGGCACTAGCATGACGCAATCGCTCTTCATAACTGGCGTAGGCATTTCCCGTTAAAACCCCCATATCACTGACAGGAAACAGCTTATCGCGGTCAACCACCATCACCTCGATCAGATCGGCCACGGCATCATCCGGGGCGACAGTTAACACACGCGTCTGCATCAAGTCGGCAACCTTATAACGAATTCCGCGGACAAACTCTTCTGACCACAAACTACGCAGCAGATCCTGCTGAGAGACAAACCCCAACAAGCTCCCCTTACTATCGATGACGGGGGCACCGCGCAGTTGCGCCTGGTTCAGGCCTTTAAGTCCATCATACACAGATAATTCAGGGCTTAAGGTAAAGGGCTCGCTATTCATCAGCGCACTAACATTTAATTTTTGAATTGATTTAGGCATAACACTGGCTCCCCTTGTAGAGGCATTAGATAATAAATTGATAGAAGTGGTTGCAATGTCTTGAACTAGATTAAGATGACAAACATCGGCTTGCGCAGCGCGTGGATGCGAATGCAACACAGGTTCATGCTGAGTGACCTGCGCACCATGCTGAACAGGTGAAGCTTTCTGCTTAGCTTCAATCCACCAGTACCCAAGGCCAACCAAGATCCCACCGCCGACAATATTGCCCGCCGTCACTGGAATAAGGTTATTGAGTACAAAATGGCTCAGGGTCAGATCGGCAAATTGCTCGACAGATACTCCTGTGGGCGAGTACCAGCCCCAGATAGCAAATTGCTTAATGGCAACCCCCAAGGGCACCATAAAGAGATTGGCAATGCTATGTTCAAAGCCACTGCTGACAAACATTGCCACAGGCAGCATCAACAGTATCGCCTTAGTCAGTGCTTCTTTACTGGCAAAAGTCATCCACACACCCAAGCAAACCAGCATGTTACATAAGATCCCTAATGCAAATGCCTGACTCCAGCTGTGATGCAATTTGTGCTGGGCAATCTGTAGCGCATTGAGCCCCCAGCGGCCATCATCGAGCAAGTACATCTTGGCACTTAAGATCAGCATCAGCATCACTAGGGCGCCGCAGAGGTTTCCCAGATAGACCCGTCCCCAACACGTCAGCAAGGCCTTAGTACTAATACGCTTTTGCGCCCATGCAACGCTGGTCAATACGCTGCTGGTAAACAGCTCACCGCCGCAGATCACCACCAACATCAACCCCAGACTAAAGGCCAGTCCACCGACTAAACGCACCATCCCCCAATCGCCTGATGCACCAGTGGTCACAGTGATATAAAACACAAAGGCTAGCGCAATAAAGGCACCGGCAAACATGGCTTGACCTAGCGTCTGCGTCGCCCCTTTAGTGGCCTTCTCCTGCCCATAGTGAGCAGCGCGCTGGCATAGGCTCAATACCTCTGGCGACTGCGGCTGAACTTGAGCTGGCCGCGCTAACACAGGCACAACATTAGGTATCGTCATGGCGCCCCGCTCCCCTATGAGGATAAAAACAGCAATCAAACTTCATTAACATCATCTCCTTTTCGCCAAGTCTCTTCAGACGGCTAGTGATTAATAAATGTTTTTACAAAGAGTTAGCCCAACGCTTCGCTCTTTAATGGCGAGATTAGCGCCCCTAACCACCAAATAAAATTTGATATTAATGAATGACAGTATCAGCAATTCTGATACACCAACCAATAAGTTAACCCCATGTTAAAACATCAAAAATTCGAATAAATTACATTAATTACAGTTACTTATTGTTTCTGACGGAATGTTAAGGTTAGGAGCGGCAATCTTCAGCTCATAAAACCAAGCAGCACTTTTCTATCAACATACTGGCAACTAACACCTTATTGCCTAAGCTATAAGACAACTTGATTAACTTAAGTAAGTGCCCTAGCTCGACAAACCTTAAACCACATAGGCCTGTGGCAAGGCATAGAATTATGCGATGCACTACACACTTGCGATTTGTTTTGCGAGCTAGACACCCATTAAAAAGTGAGGCGTGAGAGATGCATCTAATTTGCTCTTCATAGAGGGAAAGGGCTCCCAAAAGAGACAAAAGGCGAGATCTATATCTAAACGCAATAGTCATGCCCAATGTTGAAATTGATCTGAAATGGCGACACAAGATGTTAACTAGCTCCCAAATCATCTAATCACCAGTTTCAAGTTTATTGATAGTTAATGCCAGGTGAAATCCACTATGTTAAGATTTATGAGGTAAATTGGTCAGACCAATTTCAAGCGATGTTAGGGATGCAACTGCTCACCGGATTTGGGGTGTTAATCCATCTAGGAGGGCGGACAAGTTATACGAGTGACACCTGGGGTCTTTCGACACTCGCAGACTTGCAGGGATTACCTCAAAGTCATCATCGAATAGATGAGTCAATAAGTTCTTTTCGGAGAATGAGAAATTATGTCAGAAACTGTCAAAAAAGAAGAGATGGAAGCCTCTGAGCTGACGTACAAAGAGCTTCACCGTCCTGCCAGCGAGTTTGCCACTCGCGAAGCGTATTTAGACCACGAATTACAGATCATGAAGCCCAGACGTTGGGGCCTCAATCTACCGGGAAGAGATTTTCGCTTCGAATGGGAAGACCTAGTCCCTGCTATTGCCGGAACCATAGGCATTACCGTGATGTACTCAGCGGTTATGGCCGCTTGGGCTTCAGGCCTCAGCGAACGCTGGGAACACGTTAACTTAGGCGCCGAATTTGCCATTCAGGTTGTTCGCGTCGAAATGCTTATCCCCGCCCTGCTCTTCTGTATTATCAGCTCCGGATTTATCAACCCTCGCGCTAACTTAGGCGGCAACCACGGTCCCATGATCCCCCTTATCGGCGCTATCGCCTTGGCGGGTGCCCACCCCTTAGCACTAGCGATATTACTGGGTATTTTCGGTCTCTTACTCAGCTACTTTAAAGGCGGCTCGCGACTCGTCAATCTCACCTCCAGCGGGGTGGCCGGTGGCCTCTTGGTATTCCTTGGCTTTATGGGCGCAAAGAGCCAAATCACATCACTCTTTGATTGGGCTGGCGGCCTACAGGCCAAACATACCTTAGATTACAGCCTGGGTTATGTGGCCTTCTTCATCTTACTGGTGAACGTCGTCCTCTACGCCTACCTGGCTAAAGTGGGTAAGCGCTGGCTGGCAATCCCATTATGTTCGATAGCCGCTATCGCTCTGGCATTCGCCCTGGGGGCGGGTCTGGATCTGCAATTTGTCACCGAACCCGGCATTCCGAATCTGAACCCTATGTACTGGTGGGGCTCAACCGAATACGGCTGGCAGCTAGGCTTACCTAACTTCGAACATTTCATCGCGTCTCTGCCATTTGCCATCTTGGCTGTTGCTATGTGGTCACCCGACTTCCTTGGACACCGTATCTTCCAGGAGCTGAACTATCCTAAGGGAACTGAGAAAGTATTAATGGATGTCGATGACACCATGACCACTTGTTCACTGCGTCAAATCGTTGGTACGGCTGTGGGTGGTGGTAACATCACTTCGTCTTGGGGCACTTATATGATCCCTGCGGCGATTGCCAAACGCCCTATTCCAGCTGGTGCCATCTTGCTGGGTAGCTTGTGTATTATAGTGGCTGTTCTTGGTTACCCAATGGACGTCACCGTATGGCGCCCAGTAATGTCTATCGCGCTACTGGTAGGTGTATTCTTACCACTACTTGAAGCCGGTATGCAGATGGTAAAAGATACCCAAAGCAGCCAGGCTGCAGGCATCTGTATCTTTGCCTCATTCGTAGCAAACCCAGTGCTAGCTTGGGCATTGACCATGTTGCTCGACAATAATGGTCTGATTGGCGACAAAGAACGTGCCGCCAGTTTAAGCCTAGTGGATCGCCTTATTATTCCAGGGCTAGCCTTTGTGATCTGTTTGGTGGCCATGCTCGCCGTCGGCATGATCCAAGGGATCCCAGCGCTACTATAATTCAGTAACATTGATGAAAGAGAGCTTAGGCTCTCTTTCATTTTTTCTCCCCTATACTTACATCAAACTTATTGATGAGCAGCATCAGTATGAGATTTGACTAGTCTGCTAAACAGTCAGGGGAGAGCAATAAAACCATAGCTTGCATTGGACTCAAGAGGCGCTGCAACTTTTCTCGCGCAAATAACCGAGTCCTTATGGAGATGCAAACGAAAATCTACGCCAAAAATGGTACTTCGATAACAGTTTTGGCATTAACTAGGGAAAAGCGACCTGTTTCTGGTGCAGCACCTAGGTAGATATGGTAATATTCGAATGGTTAATTGGTCTTACCAATTTTATGATAACCGAAAAAGTATCGCCACAAAGAGGATGCTAGCTCGGATATCGCGTAAAACGGATTTAAATCGACACGGTTAACCGGTTCGATTATCAGTTCCCATCATCAGGGTAATACATTGAAGGGAGCTGTGAAGAATAGCTATTGGTGTATCGCAACTTAGGCAATTAAAGCCAGCCCGATAGCCAATAACCTTTATCTCAAACAGAAGGTATTAGTACGATGACCGAAAAAACTGAGCTGTTCACCAAAGCGTGGGAAGGTTTTACTCCTGGTGATTGGAAGTCTGAAGTAAATGTACGCGACTTTATTCAAAAGAACTACACGCCCTATGAAGGAGACGAATCTTTCCTAGCAGGCGCTACCGAAGCGACCAACACGCTTTGGGATAAAGTGATGGAAGGTATCAAACAGGAAAACCGCACCCATGCGCCGGTTGATTTCGATACTGACAAAGTCTCTACCATTACCTCTCACGAAGCTGGTTACATTGACCAAAACCTTGAAACTATCGTTGGCTTACAAACAGACGCCCCCCTTAAGCGCGCCATGTTACCAAACGGCGGTATCCGTATGGTCGAAGGCTCTTGCGCTGCTTATGGCCGCGAGCTAGACCCCAACATCAAGTATGTCTATTCAGAGCTGCGCAAAACCCACAACCAAGGTGTATTTGACATCTATACGCCTGAGATCATGCGCTGCCGTAAGTCTGGCGTGCTGACAGGTCTACCTGATGCTTATGGCCGTGGCCGTATCATCGGTGACTACCGTCGTATCGCCCTGTACGGTATTGACTACCTGATTCAGGAAAAATTTGAGCAATTCAGCTCACTACAAGCCCGCTTCGAAGAGGGTGAAGATCTAACAGCCACTATGCAGCTGCGCGAAGAGATCGCCGAGCAACACAGAGCGCTGGGCCAAATGAAGCAGATGGCTGCCAGCTACGGCTGTGATATCTCTGGCCCTGCGACCAATGCTAAAGAAGCGATTCAGTGGACTTACTTCGGCTACCTAGCTGCAGTGAAGAGCCAAAACGGCGCAGCCATGTCTCTGGGCCGTACCTCTAGCTTCCTTGATATCTACATCGAGCGTGACATCAAAAATGGCGTCCTGACCGAGCAACAAGCTCAAGAGATGGTTGACCACTTCGTGATGAAGCTGCGCATGGTACGTTTCCTACGTACACCTGAATACGATGAGCTATTCTCTGGTGACCCAATCTGGGCAACTGAATCTATCGCTGGTATGGGCTTAGACGGTCGCACCTTGGTTACTAAGTCAAGCTTCCGTTTCTTGCACACCCTATACAACATGGGTCCAAGCCCAGAGCCAAACATCACTGTGCTTTGGTCAGAGAAGTTACCACTAAGCTTCAAGAAGTACTGCGCTAAGGTGTCTATCGACACTAGCTCTATCCAATACGAAAACGATGACCTGATGCGTCCAGATTTCGAATCTGACGACTATGCTATCGCATGTTGCGTAAGCCCAATGGTTGTTGGTAAGCACATGCAGTTCTTTGGTGCACGTGCTAACTTGGCTAAGACTATGCTTTACGCCATCAACGGTGGTGTGGATGAGAAGCTTAAGACACAAATCGGTCCTAAGTTCGAGCCTATCAAAGACGAAGTCCTGGACTTTGACGATGTATTAGGTCGTCTGGATACCATGATGGACTGGCTAGCGACTCAATATGTGTCTGCGCTAAACGCCATTCACTTCATGCACGACAAGTACTCTTATGAAGCAGCCTTGATGGCGCTACATGACAGAGACGTGCGTCGTACCATGGCATGTGGTATTGCGGGTCTATCAATTGCTGCCGACTCACTGTCAGCAATCAAGTACGCCAAGGTTAAGCCTATTCGTGACGAGAACGGCATTGCCGTCGACTTCGACATTGAAGGTGAATATCCTAAGTTTGGTAACAACGATGCTCGCGTCGATGACCTGGCTACCGAGCTGGTTGAGCGCTTCATGGCTAAGATCCGTCACAAGAAGATGTACCGTAACGCGATCCCAACACAGTCTATTCTCACCATCACCTCTAACGTGGTTTATGGTAAGAAAACAGGTACAACACCAGACGGTCGCCCAGCAGGCGCGCCATTTGCACCGGGTGCAAACCCAATGCACGGCCGCGACGAAAAAGGCGCTATCGCGTCACTGACCTCTGTTGCCAAACTGCCATTTGCGCACGCACAAGACGGTATCTCTTATACCTTCTCTATCGTGCCGAACGCCCTTGGTAAAGACGAAGATGGTCGCCGCGCGAACTTGGCAGCCCTGATGGATGGTTATTTCGCTCATAACGAAACTCGCGAAGGTGGTCAGCACCTGAACGTCAACGTGATGAACCGTGAAATGCTTGAAGATGCAGTCGTGAATCCTGACAAGTATCCTCAGCTGACCATCCGTGTTTCTGGTTACGCCGTACGCTTTAACGCGCTAACACCAGAACAGCAGCAGGACGTCATTACACGTACTTTCACCAAAGGGATGTAAATTCCGTCAATCGAGCGGTCAAACGCTAGATTTTTGGTGAATATAAGCTAGGCTGTGCACTAATTTAGCACAGCCTACTTTAATTGAAGTTTTCGGAGTCACAATGACAGTAAAAGGGCGAATTCATTCACTGGAGTCCTTTGGCACAGTTGATGGGCCAGGCATTCGGTTTATCACCTTTATGCAAGGTTGTTTGATGCGCTGCCAATACTGCCACAATCGTGATACCTGGGATCTTCAAGGTGGACGTGAGATCGAGGTCGATGAGCTGATGGAACAGATCATCAGCTATCGCCCTTTTCTTGAGTCCAGTGGTGGCGGCGTCACCGCCAGTGGCGGCGAAGCTGTACTACAAGCCGAATTTGTCACAGCCCTATTTAAGGCCTGTAAAGAGCAAGGTATTCACACCTGCTTAGACACCAACGGATTTGTCCGTAAGTACACTCCAATTATCGATGAACTCCTCGATAATACCGATCTGGTACTCCTTGATATCAAACATATCGACGATGACAAACATATCGCCTTAACCCATGTTAGCAACCACCGCACACTGCAATTTGCCCAGTATCTGCAAAAACGCCAACAAAAAACTTGGATACGCTATGTAGTGGTCGGCGGTTACACCGATGATATTGCCTCGGCAAAAGGGTTGGCAGCGTTTATTAAACCTATGACCAACGTGGAGAAGGTAGAACTACTGCCCTACCATGAATTAGGAAAACACAAATGGGAAGCCATGGGTGAAGAATATAGCCTAAATGATATCTCTCCCCCATCGCGCGAAACCATGGAACAGATTAAACAGGTGTTTTTGGATGCGGGGATCACCGCTGTTTACTAACTACAGCGCTTCCCAATAACTGTTATCTAAACGTTCAAAGGCCTTCTTTAAGATGACAGCCATATCGAGATAACAGGCTTTAGCACCTAACGGGGCACAAGCCACCCCCATTCCCTGGAGCTTGGCAGATAAGTTATTGCCCCAATCCAGCAGGGAAAGTGGTAAAGGATGTTTAGCTCGCCAGCCGAGCCAGAGTAAGCCTTGAATAGGCAAACTGATAAAGAACAATGCAATCGTGATGGCCTGAGGTAACCAAGTCCATCCGTAGAGATAGAGTTGACTGCCACCGGCCAGCAAGGCCAAAAGTGGCATCAAGCGAATCGCCAGAGACGTTGCGCGGATCACGCGATACTCTGGAAAGTAAAAACTAAGTTGTCGGACCATAGGCCAAGTCTTCATATAGCGACGACCGACCCCTAAGGTTTTTAACACTTGAACAGTCAATGATGACACCTAACACTTAAGATACTGTCTTTACAATAGCACAATGCGAGCGCCAGCCCCAAGCGGCAAGGCGCTAATGAAGACCGAATCTTAATCTCAGGAATGAGAATTTATCGCGACATCGGCCCTAGGCTTTGAAGTCATTCAATTTTAGTGGATGCCAAACGTCCACTCACTTTGCAGAAGGTTTTAAACATGTCAAACAAACTGGTTTTGGTACTAAACTGCGGCAGCTCTTCGTTGAAGTTTGCCATAATCGACGCGCTTACAGGTGACGACCAGATCTCAGGTCTAGCAGAGTGCTTTGGTCTTGAAGACTCACGCATCAAGTGGAAGGTCGATGGTAACAAATTCGAATCTAAACTCGGCGCATTTACTGCACACCGTGAAGCGATTGAATTTATCGTCGACAACATCTTGGGCCAGTACCCAGAAATTGCCGAGCAGATCCAGGCGATTGGTCATCGCGTCGTACACGGTGGCGAGAAATTCACCCATTCAGTGGTGATCGATGACAATGTTATCGCCGGTATCGAAGATTGCGCCGCCCTTGCGCCACTGCACAACCCTGCACACCTAATCGGTATCCGTGCTGCCCAGGCCTCTTTCCCGAAACTGCCACAAGTCGCCGTATTTGATACCGCTTTCCATCAAACCATGCCAGAGCATGCGTTTGTCTATGCCCTGCCCTACAAGTTCTACCGTGAGCACGGCATTCGTCGCTACGGCATGCACGGTACCAGCCATCTGTTTGTTAGCCGTGAAGCCGCCAAGGCACTCGGCAAAGAAGTGGCTGACACCAATGTTATCTGTGCTCACCTGGGTAACGGCGCCTCTGTCACGGCAGTTAGAGGCGGCAAGAGTGTCGACACCTCTATGGGTCTGACACCGCTTGAAGGTCTGGTAATGGGTACCCGCTGTGGCGACTTAGACCCATCTATCATCTTCCACCTGGTTGACCGTCTGGGATACACCATTGACGAAGTGAACAACCTGATGAACAAGCAGAGCGGCCTACTGGGTATTTCTGAACTGACCAACGACTGCCGCGGCATCGAAGAAGGTTACAGCGAAGGCCACAAAGGTGCGACCCTAGCGCTGGAGATCTTCTGCTACCGCTTAGCCAAATATATCGCCTCTTACACTGTGCCGCTCGGTCGCCTGGATGCACTGGTATTTACCGGTGGTATCGGTGAAAACTCGGAGCTTATCCGTGAAAAAGTGCTAAACCTGTTATCTATCTTCAACTTTGAAGTGGACGCAGAACGCAACAAAGCGGCTCGCTTTGGTAAGCAGGGTCAGATCACCACAGACAATGGCCCAGTTGCCATGGTGATCCCAACCAACGAAGAGTGGGTTATCGCCGAAGACGCCGTTTCACTGCTAAAGTAACTGCTATAGAGGCGGGAATACCCGCAACGAATCTAGACCAAGACCCGGCCGATACTTTGGCCGGGTAATAAGAGGTAACTATGTCTCGCAATATTATGCTCATTCCGAACGGTACCGGAGTTGGCCTCACATCTATAAGCCTAGGTATGGTGCGCGCGTTAGAACGCCATGGTGTCAAGGTGAGGTTCTTCAAACCGATCGCCCAGCAACGTCCAACAGACAAAGGGCCAGAGCGCTCGACCACAATCTTAAGTAAGTCGCCGACCGTTAATCCGCTCGAGCCTTTCGACATGGCGCATGCCGAAAATTTAATCCGTACCGATCAGACCGATGTCTTGATGGAACAGATCATCGCCCGCGCCACTGAGTGTGCCGACGCTAGCGAAACCCTGATTGTTGAGGGCCTGGTACAGACTCGTAACCATCCTTTCTCTGACGATATTAACTATGAGATCGCCAAGGCACTGGATGCAGACATCATCTTCGTCGCAGCGCCCGGTAACGAAACGCCTACCGCCTTGATGAATCGCCTTGAGATCGCCCACAACGCTTGGGGTGGCAGCAAGAACAAACGCCTTATCGGCGCTATCATCAACAAAATTGGTGCACCAGTCGATGATGAAGGTCGTGCCCGTCCCGATCTTTCTGAGGTGTTCGACCATCAAGATGTACAGCGTCCTGATGCAGCCAGCATGTTCCAGCTACCAGGTAAGAGCAAACTGCGTATTCTGGGCAGTGTGCCATACAACCTGAACCTGGTCGCCCCGCGCGCCTCAGACTTAGCCAAGCACCTTAGCGCCCGCATTATCAATGCCGGTGAAATGAATACTCGTCGCCTGCGTAAAGTGACCTTCTGCGCCCGCAGTATTCCTAACATGGTTACCCATATCAAGACTGACTCGCTGCTGGTGACCTCAGGCGATCGCTCTGATGTCATTGTTTCAGCCTGTTTGGCTGCCATGAATGGCGTCAAGGTGGGTGCATTGCTACTGACTGGTAGCTATGAGCCAGAGGCTGAGATCATGGAGCTGTGTGAACAAGCCTTCGAGACTGGTTTACCCGTGTTCTTAATCGACACCAACACTTGGCAGACTTCACTCAATATTCAGCGCTTCGACCATGAAGTACCTGTAGACGATGCAGTGCGTATCGAAGAAGTGCAAGAGTATGTGGCCAGCCATATAGATCAGAACTGGGTTGAGAGCGTCACCAAGAACTCACCGCGTGAGCACAGACTCTCACCACCAGCGTTCCGCTACAAGCTTACCGAGCTTGCTCGCGCCGCCAAGAAGACTGTGGTGCTGCCAGAGGGTGATGAGCCAAGAACCATCGAAGCCGCTGCAATCTGTGCCGAACGTGGTATCGCTCGCTGTGTACTGATCGGTAACCGTGAAGAGATACAGCGTATCGCTAGCCAGCAGGGTGTGACCTTAGGTGAAGGCGTAGAGATCATCGAGCCAGAAACCGCTCGTGAACGTTATGTAGCCCCTATGGTAGACCTACGCCGTCACAAAGGCATGACCGAAGTGGTAGCTCGCGAGCAACTCGAAGACAACATGGTACTGGGTACCATGATGCTGGCTCAAGGTGAAGTAGACGGTATCGTTTCAGGCGCAGTTAACACTACCGCCAACACAATACGTCCGCCGCTACAGCTGATCAAGACAGCGCCAGGTTCTAGCCTGGTGTCCTCTATCTTCTTCATGCTGATGCCAGATCAGGTACTGGTTTATGGTGACTGCGCCATTAACCCGGATCCAAATGCCGAACAACTGGCTGATATTGCTATTCAGTCTGCCGACAGTGCCGCCGCCTTTGGTATCGAACCTAAAGTCGCCATGATCAGCTACTCAACCGGTAGTTCAGGCACAGGTTCAGATGTTGATAAAGTGCGTGAAGCAACGCGTATCGCCAAAGAGAAGCGTCCAGAGTTAATTATCGATGGTCCGCTACAATATGACGCAGCGGTAATGCCTAATGTCGCCCAATCTAAGGCGCCAAACAGCCCGGTAGCGGGTCAGGCAACTGTGTTTGTCTTCCCAGACCTCAACACAGGTAACACCACCTACAAGGCAGTACAGCGTAGTGCGGATCTGATCAGCATTGGCCCTATGCTTCAAGGGATGCGTAAGCCAGTGAACGATCTATCTCGTGGCGCCTTGGTTGACGATATCGTCTACACCATCGCCCTGACTGCGATTCAAGCCTCACAGGGCTAAGCCAAAGCAAAGATCAAAAAAGCCTGTCTTATGACAGGCTTTTTTTATGCAAAGTCTACGGAAAAGGTTAAAATCTGTACGCTTGCTCACAATGCGTCAAAAAATGACCACACCAATTTACCAATTAAGTTCAGTCACTTAAGAGTTATGCATCGACTCTTCAACATACTTGTCCACAGATTCTGTGGATAACCGTAACAAATTATTCATTCAGATATGCCAGCCTAACGCTAAAGAGTCAAGTACTTTCGACTGACGCTCTGCGCTTGCCAAGGCTTTAGAGAATCGCGATACTAGATCAAAGCCTATCGATTAAACCCTATGAAAAAATTACTTTTTATCTTTATTCTTCTCTTATCTGCCTGTAGTCCAGACTCTGAAACCGTCTCAGGTGTCATGACCCCTGAACAGGTATCGCTAGGATTCTTTAGGGCTATCTACGTTGAGCGGAACGTTGATAAAGCCAAGCAATTTGTCGATGAACCCATGCAGAAGGTGCTGTCGCACTATTACATTGCCGCCTCGGTGCAGCGCCACGTGCTTAACCTCTCTATGCGGGACGTGACATTGGAAATTGAAGAGATTGATATCGATTTCTTTCGTAAATTCACCAAAGATGTCACGGTTATCGTGAAGATGACTGGACTCAAGGGTGGCCAGCCTTGGATAGACGACCGCACCATACGCCTGCATAAAGTCAACAATCGCTGGCTGATCGTCGAAATTCTGCCTGAAAAGGGGAATCTCAACTAGTGCTTTTAAGCCGTCCTCGCCCTACCTATCGCGAAAGCACAGAACCGAGATAAACAAGCTTAGGCTGACGAGCTCAGATTAACGAGCTCAAGTTTACGAGCTCAGGTTTACGAGCAACAAGGCCTGTCTCGCTAAGCTCGCGGGCTTTAAAACTGACTTAGATGCCAGATAAATCATGTTTATCGAGCACAAAAAAAAGCAGCCAGTGGCTGCTCTTTTTGTCTGAAGACTCTCAACTTATACGCGCCCAGTCAGACTCGACACGCTAGTGAAAACTCAGTTTGGATATATCCTTAATCCAAAAACGCTTCTTCATCCATCTCGACAGGCAATGACTCAATTACGTCATCTTGTACTTGATAATAGGCGTTCTCGTATTCACGGGCTTCCATAACGACTCCAGATTTTTGTGTAAGGTACAGGCATGCTTTTATTTGGTGCATTTTGCCTTGGGTATAAGCTGCAACTATCTGCTAACTCATGCCGGCAAGTGTACCACTAAAAAAACAAGACTTACAGAAAACTTTCAGAATTGTTAGCCAGATCGGCCGATTCAGGGCTAAAAGTGTCAATTATCAATGGTAAGCGTGAAAGTCTTTCATTTTTTTACTGCATTACAAACTAAAAAACATTCTGTTTACAATAAAATGATCTAATGCCTGAAATGAGAACTGCTATCAATTAATTAATAGCGAATTGTTTGCGCTAGCAGGAGTGAGGTATTTAAATGAACACGCTGATCGAGTTTGAGGCCCAAAGGCTAGTCGACCTGTTTACTCAGGGTGATGCCCTATCTATCCATATGTTCATGGACTCGATGTCCATGCCCTTTGATGTGCAAGAAAAACTATTTCACGAAATTTCGGCATTAAAAAACCTGGACCAGCAACAGATAGCCCAGGTTATCGAATCCCACGGACACTCCCTTATTCAGGAGCTTAACCGCTACTAACCTTATTGCTCATGGCTGGCCCATGAGCCCCACATATTCACATCTACTGCCTCTGACGATAGCGCAGTACCTTTAACGCCTTATCCGGATCCTTATCCAGAAACACTTCGGGGTTCGCCAATTGTTCAACAAACTCTAAAGTCGGACTCTGCTCCGCCACCTGATCTTTTAGAAAATCGATCCCCAACTCAGGGGCATTAAGACACAGCAACACCTCTCCTGTTGGAGATAAAAGCTGAGGCAGTCGACGCAGCAAGCGGGCGTAATCCTTAGTCGCAACAAAGCTACCTCGCTGATTACTCGGCGGATCGGCAATGATCAAATCATAAGGCCCCATCTTAGTTAACTTGCCCCAAGACTTAAAAATATCATGCCCTAAAAAACGAGCGCCGTGTTGCAGTTCATTGAGCAGATGATTCTGCTTACCTATGGCCAGCGCCCCTTTACTCATATCGATATTAACCACTTGATCGGCACCACCTTGTAGCGCCATCACGGAAAATCCACAGGTATAAGCAAACAGATTTAATACATTGGCCTGGGCCGCATGGTTTTTGACCCAGGCACGACCGGCGCGCATATCTAAAAACAGGCCATGATTTTGCCCACGCAGCAGATGGACCTGAAAGCGTGCGCCGTTCTCAACGACCAGATGAGGCTCTGGCACCGCTCCCTTTAACATATGAGTTTGAGTTTGCCCGGCACATCTGTGCTGAAACACTAAGTTAAAAGCCTGCTCGCCCATGAGTGCCACCCAGCGCTCATGAATAGCCTCGGTCAGCGAATCCAAGGCCCCTTGGTCGATCTCTTTGAAACTGGTAAGCAACAACACAGGCGGAAACCAGTCGAGACACAAATGTTCGGCCCCCTCATATCGACCGCCGCGACCATGAAACAGTCGCTCGGCCTCACCGGAAAACCCTATGTGCTGTAATGCTTGCTTAAATGACTCCATGTAACACTATATACCTGTATAAAAAGATTAATTATCTGCATTTGATGCAGTATTTTGGTCAGAACTCAACAGCGACTCGTCGACGCGATCGGCAAGCAAAATGGCCAGCCAACCACCGCTCTGGCTCGACTCTAGCGCTATCTTGACGATCATGGTTAAGGGAACAGATAGCAGCATACCCACAGAACCCAGCAACCATCCCCAAAAAATCAACGAGAGAAACACCACTAAGGTCGAGAGCCCTAGGCCACGTCCCATATACTTAGGCTCAACAATATTGCCCATCACGGTATTGGTCGCCAAATAGAGTAGCGCTGTGCCGCCCGCGGCTGCAGGACCAAGTTGAATAAAAGCCAGCAGCACAGGGGGAATTGCCGCGATAATCGAACCTATATTGGGAATATAGTTAAACAGAAAAGCCACCACAGCCCAGAGCAAGGCGTAATCAACTCCGATAAGTGTCAGCGCAATCCCTACGACAACGCCGGTTCCCAGACTGACTAAGGTTTTGATCACCATGTACTGGTTAACCGAATGCAAAAACTTATCTATCTGCTTGATGCGCATGTCGGGATCGTCTAAGGCATAGTGTAACTTCTTTGGCAGATCCTGAGCTTCAAACAACATAAACACTACGGTCAATATGATTAAAAACAGATTGGCCATCACACCGCCGACACTCGACAGCATATTAGTGGTCATCGACAAGGCGATACCTGGATCGAAATAGGCCAAAACCTGCTCTTTAGAGACTTCGATATTTAGCGCCTGTAGCTTGGTTAAGACCCAGGCAAATTGCTCCACCAACTGATCTCGATACTGAGGCAGCTGACGAGAAAACTCATTGATAGAGCTGCCCACGAGAGAGGCCAACCAGAGCCCCATCAAGACGATAAAAACCATCATAATGGCCACAGCCAATGCTCGTGGTAGCTTAAGCCGTGTCATACCATTGATCGCCGGATTACAGATCACAGCGATAAATGCCGACAGTACAAAGGGAACAACAATTGGGCTTGCGGCTTTTATCCCTGCCAATATCACGACGATAAACGCCATGATGGCAAAGCCTTTAAACGCGACCCCTTGATTTTCAAATCGAGTCATTTAAATAAAGTCCTTCTGAATTACCCATTATATTGATAGGCTTAACTTAAATAATTCACAACTAAAATAACGCCTATGAAACCCGAAATCGCCATCATTCGAATTAAAAACCTACGTCTTCGCACCTACATAGGAATTAAGGAAGATGAGATCAATAACAAACAGGACGTCACCATTAACGCCGAAATCCACTATTGCGCCACTAAGGCACGCAACAGTGATAATATGCAAGACGCCTTGAATTATCGCACGATAACGAAAAAAATCATTGCTTTAGTTGAAAACAATCGCTTCTCATTGCTCGAACACCTTACCGATCAGGTGTTAAGTATCGCCAGCGATCATGAATGGGTCGATTTTGCCTCGGTAGAGATAGACAAACCCCATGCCTTGAGGTTTGCCGACTCTGTCTCAATGCAGCTGTGTTACCAGAAGTCATAAAAGGCTCTCAGATAAGTAAGCACAGAGACGAGTTAAGCGGCTGAATTTTAGCGCCAAAAATGATCCTAATTGCCATCTATAGTGTATATTTTTGATATCCCCTAAAAAAATGGAGTCGGCATGCGGATTTTGATCACGGGTGGCACAGGATTTATCGGAAAGGCCTTAGTCAAGGCCTTAGAAACCGAGCACGAACTCACCTTACTGACGCGGTCAGCCGGAAAAGCCCACCTGGCACTCGGTAATCAGCATAAGTTACTGGGAAATTTAGGCGCCCTGAGTAATCTCGACGGCTTCGATGCCGTGATAAACCTTGCCGGTGAACCCATTGCCGATAAACGCTGGAGCCTAGAGCAAAAGCAAAAAATCTGTGACAGTCGCTGGGATATTACCTCCCGCTTAGCCAAACTCTTCGAGGCGAGTAAGACGCCACCTAAGGTATTCATCAGCGGCTCGGCCATTGGCATCTATGGCGATCACGACAAACAGGTTCACTTAAACGAATCTTTCGATCTCGCCCATTTTAAAGACACAGGTAATGACGAAAAATTCCCCCACAGCGTCTGCGCCAAATGGGAAGAGTTGGCGCTGGAATGCCAAGGAATCACCCGAGTCTGCGTCATTCGCATCGGCTTGGTACTTGGCCTAAATGGTGGCGCACTGAAAAAGATGTTACTGCCCTTCAAATTAGGGGCTGGCGGCGTAGTAGGCTCTGGCCAGCAAGGCATGAGCTGGATCCACAGGGATGATCTTGTCGCCCTCATACTATTTTTGCTTAACCACTCAGAGTGCGAAGGGATCTATAATGCCACCGCCCCCAACCCTGTTAGCAACCGTGAATTTACCAACGCATTAGGCACAGCATTGAGCCGGCCCACCCTAATCCCCATGCCGGGAGTAGTGCTCAATTTGGCGTTAGGCGAGATGTCACAGCTGCTATTAGAGGGGCAATATGTCTACCCAGATCGGCTCACCCAGGCGGGTTTTAGTTTCCGTTTTACCCACCTGAATGAAGCCCTGAGCAACCTGTTTGATTCTTAATGCTCAGCCTTGCAAGATATGAGTGCTTAGCCTTGAAAGATATGACTGCTTAGCCTTGCAAGATATGACTGCTTAGCCTTGCAAGAGTTGTCGGCAAGATTTCTGTAATAACTGACGACATCGCCAGGTCCCCAGCAGCGCCACGATAGCCGCCCCAGACAGGGGCGCTAACAGCCACCAATCCCAGTGCATATAGACCACCAGCTCAAATACCTGAGTCTTTAACAGATAGATGGTAAATTCCGCGACGATGGCTGCCAGCAGACCGGCAATCAGTCCAAGCAATGCAAACTCGAGTGCCGTGGCCATTCTCAGCAGCCAACCCGAGGCGCCAAAGGTTCTCAGCACCGCCAATTCACGCTGACGAGTCGCCATTCCCGCTTCGGTCTGGGCAATCATCACTAAGCTGCTGGCCAGTAACACCAAGACTAATACCAAGGTTAGGGACAGAGAGACCTGATCGATTATCTGCCTTAACTGCTTCACCATAGCGCCCACATCTATGATGGACACGGTCGGAAAACCTTTGATCAAACCAAGCACCAAAGATTTCTGACTCTCATCCAGATAGAAGCTAGCCATAGAGGTATAGGCAAAAGGTGCCAAGGCCTCAGGATGGAAAATCATAAAGAAGTTAGGCTGCATCGTCTCCCAGTGGACGGTACGAATACTGGCAATCTTTACCGTAAGAGGCTGATTGTCGATAACATAGGTCAGCTCGTCTCCAAGCCCAACCCCCAAACGTTCGGCCACCCCTGACTCTACCGAGACCTCATTAGCCGACTGATTAAAATGTCCTGATATCAGTTCATTATTGGGTGGTAACGAGGTTCGCCAGGTCAGATTGAGTTCACGAGAAATACCGACTCGGCCCTCGACGCCTTCCTCAGCCTGAGCGGCGGAGATCAAGGTCTCGCCATTAATCTCCACCAAGCGGCCACGTATCACCGGATAGATATCGGTCGCCTTAACCTGATTTGCCCTGAAGTACGCTTCTATCGGTTCCTGCTCCTCTGGAGCAATATTCACCAGAAAATAGTTCGGTGACTGCTCTGGCAACTGTTTATGCCACTCATCAAGCAGATCTTGTCTGAGGGCGATTATGGTGAGCAGCAATACCAATGCGCTGCTAAAACCTACCAGCTGCACCGCATTTTGCCTGGCCCGTCGTCTTAAACCAGCCAATGCCAATTGCATCGGATTAGTGGTCTTCATTCCTACACTGTGACCGGCGCGGATCAATAGGAAACCAAACAGGCTTAGCAAGACACCGAGCAACATCACGGCGGCAACCACGGTCAGGGTCAACACCAGGCTTTGTGAGTAAAGATAACCCAGTAGCGCCATCGCCGACAGACTAAGCACCAAGTGCAGCCACATGCCAAGCTGAATCCCCTCTAGCTGACGCTGTAACACCCGCAAAGGGGGAATGGCCAGCAGACGCATTAACGGATAAGCCGAAAACATAAAGGCCGAAATAAGGCCGGTGGCGATACCAAGCGCAATAGGGCGAAATAACGGCGGCGAATAAGCAGAGATAGAAGCCGGCAGATACGCAGTGATCAGGGAGTCCAATAAGAAGCCGCCAAACAGACCCAAGGCTATCCCCATCAGAGTGACAAACAGCAGATGTAAACCAAAGAGAATGCGGATTTGTCTGCTCGATGCACCAAAGGTTTTTAGCATGGCCACCACGTCAAAGTGACGCTGACAGTAACGCTGTGCGGCAATGCCTATTGCGGCGCAGGCCAGTGCAATACCCAATAGACTCGCCAGCAACAAAAAGCGCTCAGCCCGTTTAACCGCCCCCGCAATTGGTGAATCTCCCGATTGAACATCGACCCAACTCTGACTGTTGTTGAGCAGCGGCTTGACCGCATCTTCAAACGCCTTAAGCTGGCCACTGTCTCCGGTAAATTGATGGATATAACTTACCCGGCTTCCCGGTTGGATCACCCCTGTTTTTTCGACATCTGCGAGGCGCATTAACACCACGGGCGAAGAAGCAAAGGGGTTAAAGCCTGCATCGGGTAATCTGGCGATCTCGGCGCTCAGGCTAAACTCGGCATTGCCCACCTCAAGGCGCTCTGGATAACCCAGGATGCCCCCAAGACGCGTCTCATACCAAATAGCATCGGCCTCAGGTAACCTGTCGGTTGGCCCATCACCCAGCTCTATCACCCCTTTTAAGGGGTAATTGTCGTCTACGGCCCTGACGGTTATCAGCTGAAAGGCATCACCGGCGTAGGCCATGGAGTTAAACTGCATGCTGGCCGCGTGCCTTAACCCCAGGGACTCTGCCTGCGTTAGGATCTGTTTATCCAAGGGAACCGGGGAATTAATAATGCGATCGGCGGCGATAAATTTTGATGCCTGACCATTGATCGCCAGCTGCAAGCGCTCACTGACCCGCGCCAGGCCAGTTACCGACAGAACAGCCAGGGTAATAGCCAAGATGATGAGTAACAACTGCCCCTGAAGCAGCTCGCGCTTAAATAACTTCCATGCGATGCGAGATTCCATTAACTCGCCTCCGCTGCGCTCTGAGGCTCTCGACTGTCATGCGCCTCGCTTAGTTTTCCTGCTTGCATGTTAAAACGTCGCTGACAACGATTAGCCAGCTGCAGATCATGAGTCACCAGTACTAAGGTGGTGTCGCTCTCACGATTAAGATCAAACAACATATCGGCCACCTTATCGCTATTGGCGCCATCTAAATTGCCTGTGGGCTCATCGGCAAACAGCACCTTAGGTTCACTGATAAAGGCTCTGGCGATGGCCACGCGCTGCTGTTCACCACCGGAGAGTTGGTTAGGAAAGTGATTGAGCCTGTGACTTAATCCTACGCGCTGCAGCATCTGCTGCGCCTTCTGTTTTGCATTGGCAACACCCGAGAGCTCAGCCGGTAGCATCACATTCTCAAGAGCATTAAGGGTATCGACTAACATAAAAGATTGAAAAATAAAGCTGACTTTCTGTTTACGCAGCGCCGCCTTGCCTTCTTCATCCAGTCCTTTCAGGGCGACACCATCGAGCATGATCTCACCCGAGGTGGGCGAATCAAGCGCCGCTAACAATCCAAGTAAAGTGGACTTACCGGAACCCGATGGCCCCAATATGGCCACACTGTCTCCCGACTTGACATCCATGTTGATGCCATTGAGGATAGTAAGCTCTCCCTCTTGGGTAGTTACCGATTTATAGAGATCACTGACCTTGATAGCACTATTTTTTAACATATATTCCTTCTCGCTTCGTCGCTTAAGCCAGCTTATCCGCATCTCTGGCCTGCTCGTTTTATTCTTGCTCCCCCAAGCCCATGCTAACCCGATATTGATCTTAGGTGATAGCCTAAGCGCAGGCTACGGCATGGAGCAAGAGAAGTCCTGGGTCTATTTGTTGCAGCAACAAACACCGGATATCACCATCATCAATGGTTCTGTTAGTGGTGAAACCTCGGCCGGAGGACTGCGCCGACTCCCTGCCCTGCTGGAATCTACCCAGGCCAAGCTGGTCTTTATCGAACTGGGCGGAAACGATGGCCTGCGCGGCTTCGCACCTAAGCAATTGAAAAATAATCTTACAAAAATGATCCAATTGGCAAAGGCTTCTGGAGCCAAAGTATTGCTGAGCGAGGTGATGGTGCCGCCTAACTATGGCCCACGCTACGCAAAACAATTTACCCAGGTCTACGAAGAGCTTGCCAGCGAGCATGGCATTACGCTGGTGCCCTTCTTCATGACACAGATCGCTATTCACCCAGAATTGATGCAGGCCGATGGCATACATCCAAATGAACAGGCGCAGCCGCAAATCGCCGACTTTCTCCACCCTTGGCTGATCAATACGCAGACAGATAGCCAATAGGATCACTTGGGCCGAGGCGATGCTAACAGCGCCTTCGGCCACATCAAACCTTATGCCAACCAGCCCCCCGCTAATTAATGCAACTCACTCAACAGCTCCTACCAGTTAACCAGCCAGATTTCCAGCGTTTTAATAATTTGCGCACCAGCTTGTTTTCTTTAGCTTTTATCTCAAACAACTGTTTAAAAACTAAACTAAGCTACTGATTAATACAGATGTTAATAATTTGTTGGCCAGATTTCACATTGCATATCTGGTACGGCAGTGCAATCTAACCAAGGAATAATAACAATAAGTAGGAGATACTATGTTCAACAAGACGCCCTCGTGGCTGATCCCAACGTTAGTCGCCAGTGCAGTGGCACTCTCGTTCACCGGCTGTTCCTCAGACGATGAAGACACACCTGCGGTCGAAACTCCACCTGTGACCACCACGCCCACAGATCCGGGCCCAAGCTTTCCAGTGGGAGCAATCATCATCGAAGATGGTGAAAACCTCACCACCCGTATTCAAGAAGCCTTAATCAATGCCCAAAGCAACGATGTGATAGTGCTACCTAAGGGACACTTCAAGATCGAATCGACCTTGCTGTTTGACGGCGATGTCGACGGTGATGGCGCCTACGCTAAAAACATCACCATCATGGGTCACGGCATGGAAGAGACTGTGCTGGACTTCTCCGAGTCGATCACAGGTGACGGTATTTTTGTGCAAAACGCCGTAAATATCACCATTCAGGATCTCTCAGTCAACGAAGCTAAGAACAACGGTATCAAGCTTAAAAATACCAATGGCATCATCCTGAGACGTCTGGCCACAGTTTGGGAAGGTGAGCTTGACGAAGACAACGGTGCCTACGGTCTCTATCCGGTAGAGTGTGAAAACATTCTTATTGAAGACACCTATGTACGCGGTAGCGCCGATGCCGGTATCTATGTGGGGCAATCTGAATATATCGTCGTACGCCGAAATATCGCCAAAGAAAACGTCGCCGGTATCGAAATCGAAAACTCTAAATATGCCGACGTCTACGACAACGAAGCCATGGGTAACACTGGCGGTATCTTGGTCTTCGACCTGCCGATCAACAACCATAGATATGGCTCAAGCGTGCGCATCTTTAATAACAAGGTGTACAACAATAACACCCCCAACTTTGCCAACGCCTCCTCCAATCCTGCGGGGGTACATATTGTGCCGCCAGGCACTGGGGTGATCATCCTCTCTACCAATGATGTGGAGATATTTAATAACGAAATCACCGGCCACGACACCCTAGGGGTCACAGTCTCAAGTTTCTTCATTGCTGAGCCGGATATCAGCACCTTTGTGGGCAACTATGGGCAGCCAGGGCAGCCGATTGAAGATGGCTGGCGCCCAACGCCGCGCAACATCTATCTTCACGACAACATCATCAAGGATTATGGTAAGAAGCCCAATGGCTATCTCATTGAAGATATCATCAAGGCTTACCTGCTCAGCCACGGCGCCTTCCCGGGTATCCTCTATGATGGACTGGGCGAGATGCTCTCTAACAACGGTACAGCTGCCTACTTAGGCCTAAAAGAGCAACCTTTTGCACAAGATGGTAGCGACAACATCTGTGCCCAGAATAACGGCGACGTCTCTTTTGGCCGCCTGTATGCCAACAACAATACCGACATCAGCATCGCCGATGTCCTGTATGAGAAAACCCAAGATAAAATTATGAACTGTGCCCAGCTGAGCCTACCGGTTCACACTGTCACCTTTGGCGATCAAATCTTCGGCTGTGGCGTCGATGATGACGTTGAAGGCTGTGATGGCGGTAACCTAGTCGGTGGCGGCGGCTCTATCGGCGAAGGTGAAGGCGGTTTGATCGGCGATGGCGATCTAAATCTGTGTACCACCACTGCTGCTGGGGTTAACTGGGATGCACTACTGGGTGCAAACTGTCCAAACCTCTCTGATTATCAGCTATTTGCCGATACCAGCGATCCGAGCACAGGGGCAAACTCAGGTGGTATTCCCTATGATCTCAACACCCAGTTGTTTACCGACTATGCCAGCAAATACCGCTTCGTCTTCGTGCCAGAAGGTAAAGTCGCAAACTACTCGGCCAACGAAAGCATGGACTTCCCAGTCGGCACAGTGATCACCAAGACCTTCGCCCTGCCCGCTGACACCAGTAAGCGCGGCGTGGAAAACGAAACCTTAGTGGAAACGCGCCTACTGATAAAGCGCGCCACCGGTTGGTCGGCACTACCTTATGTGTTTAACGCCGAACAGACTGATGCCGTACTCGCCAAGGCCGGTGCTATTCAGGGCAAGCAGGTGGTTCATAATGGCAAGACGCTAGACTTTGACTATGTCGTCCCCAGCATGAATCAATGTAAGCAATGTCACCAGTTTAAGGTTGACGATGCCAGCCCTGCGGTATTTGTCCCCATTGGTCCAAAGGCACGTCACTTGAACAAAGACTATGCCTACAGCGACGGTACCATGAACCAGCTGATGAAGTGGCAAGCTGCTGGTATCTTGCAAGGTGTACCCGACACGGCAACCATCAGCACTGTACCCGCTTTCAATGATGGCGATGAAGCTAAGGCTGCAACGATGACAGATACCGAACTGATGCAGACCGCTAAGGGCTATCTGGATATCAACTGCGCTCACTGTCACCGTCCTGAAGGTAACGCGTCCAACACAGGGCTTAAATTGGAATACTGGCGTAGCTATGAGGAAGACAGTGGTTACTCACACGGTACTTGTAAGTCACCGATCGCCTATGGTGGCGGCTCATTGAGTTACGACGTTGTACCAGGCTCAAGCGAGACCTCTATCCTTCACTTCCGTATGGACAGCACGGCACCTGGCGATCGCATGCCAGAGATCGGTCGCAGCCTGTCTCACACCGAAGGAACGGCACTTATCGCCGAGTGGATCAAGCGACTCCCTCTGGCCACCTGCTCACAATAATCTAGCCTCAAGGGCCGCCATCTGGCGGCCCTTTTTATAGCGAGCCGAATCCTATGCGAACTTCATCCCTTAATTATTTAACCGCCCTCTTGCTGCTCTGCCTCACGGCCTGCGGCGGCAGCGATGACAGCACGACAGCCACACCAGAAACACCAATGACACCGCCGACAGGTGGCACCAACCCTGAGCCTGGCCTGTGTGATAGCCAAGGCAACGAGGTCAATTGGCAGGCATTGATGGAGCAAGATTGCCCAAGCCTGTCCCACTACAGACTATTTCAGCAGCCAGATAAGCCGACCCGAGAACCGCGCGCGCCCGGCTTCAAATATGAACTGTCTACCCAGCTGTTTACCAATTATGCTCACAAGTACCGTTTCATCTTCCTGCCTGATGGCAAAACGATCACCTATCATGGCACAGACACCTTCGACCTCCCGGTCGGCGCAGTACTGGTAAAAAGCTTTGCCCTACCGACTGATACCCAGCTTCAGGGAGAGGCACATGAGAAGCTTGTGGAGACCCGTCTACTCATCCACCGTCCTAGCGGCTGGACCGCGTTGCCCTATCTGTGGCAAGACGGTGAGGCACGACTTGCCCTTACTGGCGCCAATCTTGACCATAGCCTGAATCGTCAGGGAGAAACACTGAGTTTTAACTATCATGTGCCCAGCAGAGCTGAGTGTAAGCTGTGTCATCAGCGTGCAAGCGACAGTGGCGTAAAGATCTATCCCATCGGGCTAAAGCCCTACCTGCTTAATCATGAACTGCCTATCGCAGGTAACCCTCAAAACCAACTTAACTACTGGCAGCAGCAAGGCAAACTCACAGGGCTGCCCGCCACTGGCGCTCCCGATACGGCACCCGACATCAATGATACTCATGCCGATTTGACCGCTAGGGCGAAAGGATACCTAGATATCAACTGCGCTCATTGTCACAGAGCTGAGGGATTTGCCAGTATTTCTGGGCTGCGCTTAGGCTTTTATGTGGATCACACCAGCTTTCAATATGGGATCTGCAAGCAACCCCCAGGCTGGGATGGCGGTGAGAAGGGGCTGTCTTACGACATCATACCCGGCGATGCAGAGCACTCTATCTTGCTCTACCGCCAGATGTTAGACGCACCGAAAGATCGCATGCCCCCCATTGGCCGCAGCCTGAGTCATGTCGAAGCGTTGAAAGTATTGGAAACCTGGATAGATGGACTAGCGCCCAGTTTAGGCAACTGCCAGCACTCGTCTTAAATCTTACGAATAAACTGGCCTGGCGGCAGGCCAAGCCAGTGCTTAAAACTCTGCCTGAAGTGACTCACGTCGCTAAACCCCATGATATCGGCGATATCGACTATGCTCTTATTGCCCTGCACAATTAACCCTATCGCCGTCTGGCAGCGCACCTGATCCACCAGTTTCTGATAGCTGGTCCCGGCGTTAGCCAGATGACGCCTCAGGGTGCGATCGCTCATATTCAATCTCAGCGCCATCAGCTCAAGCTTAGGGGTTTGTGGAAAGCCTTCGTTTAAGATGGCCAGCACCTTTTCAATCAATGACGTCTCATGCAGGGCCTGTTCGTCTGACGATATGCGCGAAAAATCATAGATTATGGGCAGTTCGAGCGCCTGATGCGCAATCGCCCATTCGAAGAACTCATGATTGAAGCTGACTTCAGCCTGGCAAAACTGCGTCAAAAATTGGCACTCATGCTCAGGAGTCGCCAGTAATACACGCTCAAGTTTGACGTGTTGCCCCGTCAACTGCCGCGCCAACGCCAGCATGGAGCAGACACTATTTTGAAACTGTAAGGCAAAATGCGGCGCTGATATCTTGCCCGTGTTTAACCAGCGAAAATAAAGTTGCTGCGCTTTGTGAGTCACTAGGGTATCAGACACACTCCCCACTAACTCGGGATGGGCAATGACAAACTCTAAACAATCACCGAGTGTCTTGCACTTTGCCAAATAAGGCCAGATCAACTCTAGCGCTTCCAGGCAATAGGTCTCGCCTAACTTAGCGCCGATCTGAGGGTCATTATCCAGCCCTGCAAGATACGCCATGGCATAATCGACCTGCCACACATAAACGAAGCTCATCTCAGCCAACTCGTTCATACCAAGACCGATGTCGGCACATAGACGATCGGCGCATTCTGGGCCAAAACGCTGCGCAACAAACCGAAGCAAGCTTCTCAGTTCATATGCGGGATAAGATTGATCGCCAACCTTTAGTGTTGCCTGGTAGCGGGTAATACTCGTCATCTCAACCTTACAAAATCTAGGGTAATAATGCTTTGTATAAGATTTTGCCTAAGAGTAAAAGCCTGGCAAGGATAAAAAGTTACAAATATGTAAAAACCCGCCAAGGACGGGTTTTTATCTGGTGAAAATGCGTTCTCTTAGCTCAGAGGTTGATTCTTTTCCGCCAAGCGATCAAACACCGCATTGACCGCCAAAGAGGCGCTATGAGCTATCTTGTCGGCGATCTTTTTCTTTATCTGACAACGTACCTTAATCACAGTTTTTTCTTGAGCCAGCTTCATCACCACATCGTCACTGGTAGAGAGCGCATCAATTAGGCCTAAATCCAGCGCCTGTTGACCATACCAATGTTCGCCGGTTGCCACCTTGGCAATATCCAATTCGGGACGATACTTGCTAATAAAGGCCTTAAACAGTACATGGGTCTCTTCAAGTTCCTGCTGAAACTTCTCCCGTCCCTCATCTGTGTTTTCACCAAACAGGGTCAGAGTGCGTTTAAAGTCACCGGCCGTATGCTGCTCATAATCGATATCATGTTTTTTAAGCAGACGATTGAAGTTTGGGATCTGCGCGACCACACCAATTGAGCCAACAATCGCAAAAGGTGCTGCGTAAATTTTGTTCGCAACACAGGCCATCATATAGCCACCGCTTGCCGCCACTTTATCAACGCAGATAGTCAGTGGAATTTCAGCGTTACGTAGCCTGTCAAGCTGACTTGCTGCCAAGCCATAGCCATGGACCATACCACCGCCGCTTTCGACGTTCACCACGACTTCATCGCCTTTCTCGGCCACCGCCAGCACGGCGCTAATCTCTTCACGCAATGAGGCCACTTCACTGGCATCGATACTGCCTTTGAAATCCAGCACAAAGACCCGTGGCGAGCTGCGTGCATCGCTCTTCTCGGCTTTTTCTTTAGCTTTCTCTTCCGCCTTAAGGGCTTTTTCGTAAGCCTTGAACTGCTTCTTACTCAGCAACTCCTCTTTCAAGTCGTGCTTTAGCGACTTAAGCTCATCGGTCACATTAGTCAGCTTAAGCTCACCCTTATCGGCCTTCTGCTTCACTGCCGACGCCAACACCAGAACAACAACCGCGACTATCGCTACCACTATGGTGACGGCTTTCGCTAGAAAGAGTCCGTACTCATACAAAAATTCCAAAATTAAGCTCCGTGATAAGGCCTTAAAAAATCTGGGCGCTATTCTAACAGCACTGAGTGCAATAACAAATCCAGCCATAAAAAAACCCAGCAATAGCTGGGTTTTTCACTTATTGAATAATACGCTTAGTTTGCGCCGCAAGGTTGAATGACTGAATCATCCTGAACCAAAACAGTGGCGTCACCCTTACCGGCCGTCAACGCAAAGGCGGCGACCTGCTGCTGCATCTCAACCGTCGCAGCCGCGGCGCTACCATCTGTCACACCTGGCACTTCGCTTGGGCTTATCAGCGAGCTATGATGACCTTTGCTAAAGCGCACGGCACCAGCCCCCACTGTTGTGGTATCGATACACTCAAGGCCTAAGTTTGCGATAAGCGGCTCGGTACCTGACACAGGGAACTTTTCAACATAGTTTGGCAAGACTTGATCAGGTAAGTTACTACCGTCACCCACCACTTCAATTAAATGAACCGGTAAGCCTGTCGCTTTTAACCCCGCTGCATGGTTAATTGGATCTGCCCCATCAACTGCCGTCTGCACTGCGAAGGCAAATGTTGGCAAGAACTGAGCATACACAGCCTCTACCAGCGCCATATATTCCGGTGTACCTGGCTCATAACCCGCAACATTAGCTTCATCAACCAACGCCTTGAAGGTATCGCTGGCAGAAACATTCGCAAATAAAAGTGGGCCAAAGGTTTCCGAACCGATGAAAGTCCCCGCGAAGCCGCCCGTTGGGGCAACCAGAGATACGGCATTCAACTTATGCACATAGCTTAAATCGGCGCCATTAGCAGGATGCGTCAAACCTGAGTTAGCATAGGCTGCAAAGTCAGTTCCTACGATAGCCCCCAGGCTAAGTCCTTGAGCGCTGATCTTGGTAATATCGAACATCTGTGGCATCTGGGCTGCTGCAAGACCACCGGCAAGACCGGTCAATGCAGCACGCAGGCCTAAATGATCCACGGTCGCCTGTCTGAAGTTATCACGCACAGACAAGGTGCTTTCAAGGTTTATAAAGACTAACGGATTACCATTCTTAAAGGCTTCAGGGTTACCCACAAAGGCGCCAAATGCAGGATCGGTTGCCGACACCTCGTAGACACCATCACCGTTGGCATCGAAAGAGCGAGCCCCGTGCAGTGGCATATCGATAGCAATCGTCGCAACCCCCATGGCCGCGTAGCTACCGGCATAGGCTAGCGACATCTCTTTACCACCACCTAGACCATGCATGGCCATAGTCGTCGGCCAGCCGGCTGTTGGCGGCGTAAAGGGAAGCCCTTGAGAGGCATAAAACTGGGCTAAACGCTCAGCATTTGGCATAGAGATCAAGACAGGCACAGTCTCACTGCCCGTTGGCGCAGGAATTGGATTGAACTTAGTCAGATGCTTGGCCTTGTCCGCTGGCGTACCATCGTCGAGTAACCAACTCTTACCCGCTAACAATGCTGGATTAGCCAGAGCCGCAGAAGGGTCAATACCGTGAGCGACAGCTTGGGCACCGAAATTTTGTTGACTCAAGGCACCAGATTGCAGAGCTAACAGCACGGCTACCGGGCTATCGCCCAGCGCATGCCAGTTACCATTGATACCGCTACACATGGACGAACTGCAGCTGCCATAGGTCGGCAGTGTCAGCTCGGCAACATAAACATCGGCCAGGCTAGAAACCACATACGCCACGCCGTCCGTAGGCGTTAAGCCTGCGGCTTGGGCAACGGTGATCCCTAAGGGATGCGGCTGAGGCACTGTCATTGACGGTGCAAATGGCGTCCCCTCTTGCAGCATCAGCAGTTTGGTTGTCTCATAGACATCGCTGATCGCCTGCGTCGTAAACAGGCCTGAATAGCTGATGGTTGAGCTATCGACGCCGTGGGCCGCAGCCATGCCCTTTTCATAGCTATTAACTAGGCCTTGCAGCATCAGCTGCTCTGGAGTTTCCAGAGGCTTAGTCTCAATATCCATTTTTAATAGACCATAGGTGGTCGAAGGCGCAATAGGACGCCCGGCCGAGTCTTGGATAAGATCTGTGGTGGCATACACGTAAGACTGTCCAGCCTTAAGCGGCTTAAGTGGCACTATGGCAATAGTATTACCCGAGGCCGTTGCCACAAAGTCGACACCAAATTGTAGCTCGTCACCAATCTTACACGCAGAAACAGACATTGCAGCCTGACATTCGGGATCAGTTGACAGAGGGCCGCCGACAGTGGCTTCGAACATGCGCACAGCACCAGGTTGCGCGACAGATGCAGCGGCAAGAGTCAGCTGAGTTCCATCATGGTCCATCGCAGGTGCGACAGAAATAGAGATCGGAGAGGTGGTCGACCAACCATCGAGCGCGCCTAGGGCCATCTGAGGGTCGGTATAGTCACTGCTACCATCGGCTTTTTCACCCGGCATGGTCAGTGTTCCGTCGGTCGTACCGCTAAAAAGTAGATCGTTGGGTAATGGTACCTTGCTGTTCGCGGGATCGAATACCATATGCGACAGAGGGATCAGTGGCTCGGTCTTATCTTTGAGCTGATCAACACTGTCTTCGCTACAACCAGCCATTCCCAATGCGGATGCAATTGCGACACCCAAAAAGAGTCTTTTCATCTTTTTTCCCCAAATCTTGTTGTAATAATTTTGTTTTCCCCAAAAATTGGTCACAATAGTCTTCCTTGAGTGACCAATGAGACTTTTTCAGTCCCTAACGCTAGCCAAGTTAACGTAAAATTATTGAGTTAGCTACAATTTTGTCACACACAAACAACAGATTAGTGCTAGTTAATTAATCATTTGTTTAAAACATACGTTTCAGGCTCGAATAAATCATAGAAATGGCGGGGAATTCCGCTTACAGGAAAAATCGACTCATGTTGGAATATCAGGCAGCAAAAGATTTACTAAAAGATAAAACGATTCTGGTCACGGGTGCTGGAGATGGTATTGGCCGCGCCGCTGCACTGGCCTATGCAGAACATGGTGCCACAGTGATCTTACTGGGCAAAACAGTCAAGAAGCTCGAAGCCGTCTATGACGAGATAGAACAGGCGGGCTACCCTACCCCGGCTATCGTACCGTTAGATCTCAAAGGTGCTACTGAGCAAAATTACCAAGATATGGCTGAGACGATCGAACAGCAGTTTGGTCACCTAGACGGTCTATTACATAACGCCAGTTTACTGGGCGTCCTTGGCCCCTTCGAACATATCTCAATGGATTCGGTAAACGAGGTGCTTCAGGTCAATCTGGTTGCCGAGATCATGATGACCAAAGCCCTGTTACCAGTCTTGAAAAAGGCCCCTTCGGCATCAATCATCTTTACCTCTAGCAGTGTCGGCCGTCAGGGCCGTGCCTTCTGGGGTGAGTATGCCATCTCTAAATTTGCCACCGAAGGCATGATGCAGTGTATTGCCCATGAATATGAGGGCAGCAACCTACGCGCCAACACCATCAATCCTGGTGCCACCCGTACTAAGATGCGCGCCAATGCCTACCCAGCCGAAAACCCACAAGATTTAAAGACCCCAGAAGAGATAATGGCCACCTATCTCTACCTTATGGGTGATGATGCTACAAGCGTCACAGGCCAGCAGTTCAACGCCCAGTAAGGTTAGAGTCGCTAACCTTGATGGCATAGAGATCTTGGCGTTAACTAACTAAAACACCAGGCACAAAAAAGGGAAGCATCAGCTTCCCTTTTTTAATAATCGCTTTAATAGCCTCTAAGCAATTACTTGTATTTGCGCATAACCAAAGTAGCGTTTGTGCCACCAAAACCGAAGCTGTTGCTCATGATAGTGTTGAGCTCGGCATCACGATATTCAGTGACGATAGGCATACCTGCGGCCTTCTCATCGAGATTATCGATATTGATACTTGGCGCGATGAAGCTATTCTCCATCATGATCAGGCTGTAGATAGCCTCATGCACACCCGCCGCGCCTAACGCGTGGCCAGTCAGAGACTTGGTTGACGCGATAGCTGGCAGATTGTCACCAAAGGTTTCGGCCAAGGCTTCTAGCTCACGCATATCGCCAACAGGTGTAGAAGTACCGTGAGTGTTGATGTAATCGATTGGCGTATCAACATCGGCAAGCGCCATCTTCATACAACGCACCGCACCTTCGCCCGATGGTGCAACCATGTCATAGCCATCTGAAGACGCTCCATAACCAATGACTTCGGCATAGATCTTAGCGCCGCGAGCAAGTGCATGCTCAAGCTCTTCAACAACCACGATACCGCCACCACCAGAGATAACGAAACCATCACGGTCCGCATCATAGGTACGAGAAGCTTTCTCAGGACAATCGTTGTATTTAGTCGACAGGGCGCCCATGGCATCGAAGCCCATAGTCAGGGTCCAATCCACCTCTTCCGCACCACCGGCGAAGACCATGTCTTGCTTACCCATTTGAATCAACTCAACCGCGTGGCCAATACAGTGGGCACTGGTAGCACAAGCAGAACTGATAGAATAATTCATGCCTTTAATTTTGAATGGCGTCGCCAAACAGGCACTGGCTGTGCTCGACATGATACGAGGCACAATATAAGGACCAACGCGCTTAACGCCTTTTTCACGCAGGGTATCGGCAGCTTGCACCTGGTTCTGCGATGAGGCGCCACCAGTACCGGCAATGATACCTACACGGTGATTTGAATACTGTTCTTCAGTGAGTCCTGCGTCAGCTATCGCTTGCTCCATGGCAATGTAAGCATATGCAGCAGCATCACCCATAAAGCGCAGTGCTTTACGGTCGATATGTTCTTTAGGGTCTAACTTAATGTCGCCCCAAACATGGCTACGAAGCTTCATTTCTTCAAACTGATCTGAGTGGGTAATACCACTGCGACCCGCTTTAAGTGACTCGGTGACTTCTTGCTTGTTATTACCGATACTTGACACTATGCCAAGGCCGGTGATCACGACTCTTTTCATTATTAACTATCCATTCCGTACGTTTAGTACCAATTTTGCTGCGCCAATAGTATCGCTTTTACTGCATTTAAGTGGTCAGCTTTCCATAAAGGTAGGTAAAATAATGCCTAATATCCCGTTGAGAGTAAATTCATTGACTACCGAACACCCGGATAACGCACAAATTATTGACGACAAGCGTACATTGAACTCATTTTTAAGCCATTTATCGACAATTACACTGGATGCCCCGCAGCAAGTGATCGGTGTAGTCACCACTAAAGGTGGCCAATGGCTGTCCACTTTATTGTCGCTCTTGTATTTTAAGGTAACGTCTCAGAATAAGCGCTACCAACTGCAGCTATATACCAAAGCTGATGCTCAAACATTAGCTCAGATAGCGGCAAATTCACAACTGCCCGGCGCGACAAACCAACACCTTAAGGATATCGCCTCTGCCCACATATCAGGGTGTCACCGCCTCACGCTTGCTGACGGTAAACTGATTATCGATCTTCATCTGGGCACCGCACTTGAGCAGCTCAAGGCGCAGATCAGCGCCAAAGATCCCGATAAAGCCGTGCATGCCTGGTTGTTGGATACCGATGAGGCGATATGCCAAGCCCCTGAGCCACTCATCTGGCAACTCGCACGCTTAAGCTGCCCATCAGCCCCGCTTTTTACCTTCAGTGAGACGAGGGAAAAAGAGTCCGACTCAGGGATTGGACCACTGTCACAGGCGGCTAACAAGGCTGGATTTCAGCTCTGTGAACTCAATTTAGCAACCAAAGATGACCAGTGTGTGACGATTAAATCTGTCCCCAGCAACCAAGCGCTGGATATTGCTCAGCAGGAACGCCGTGCACTACGTCGTCAGCTAAGCGACAGCCTTCACTATAATCCGCTTCATGCAGGATGCGAAGGCGAAACGGCGATTATCGGGGGCGGTGTTGCCGGAGCCAGTCTTGCCCTGTCGCTCTCGGAACGCGGCAAAAGCCTGACTTTCTTTTGTATGGACGAGGCGCCGGGGCAACAGGCCTCAGGTAACAAACAAGGGGCCATCTATCCACTGCTCACGCCGGAGCATGGCAGCCTGAGCCACTATTTTTTACAAGGCTACCTCTTCAGCCGTCAGCGTATCTTGCAGCTTATCGAGGCGGGGCATGATATCCCCCATGATTTTTGCGGCGTCTTGCAAACCGGCCATGATCAACGTAGCCAGCAAAGGCTTGAAAAAATCATCAGGGCCCAGCCTTGGGCCGAGTCAATCGCACAAGCTGTCGATGCCGAAAAAGCCAAATCACTCGCCGGGATAGCGATCAACCATCAGGGGATCTACTATCCCTTAGGCGGCTGGGTATCCCCTCAGGCCCTGACCCGCGCCGCCTTGGCCCAGGCGGAAAAACTCGGTAAACAAACCTGTCATTATCAATGCAAGGTGACCGACATACGATATGACCAGGGGCATTGGTATCTAAGTACTGAGCATGCAGGAAAGCAGGCCGAATATGGTCCCTTTGCTAACTTAGTGCTGGCTAATGGCCGCCACCTGACCGACTTTTCCCAAACGACCCAGCTACCAATTAGCGGTTTTCGCGGCCAGGTCAGCCACATCCCATCCAGAGGAGAACTGACAGCCCTCAAGACGGTACTCTGCTCTCATGGCTACCTCACTCCGGCCCATGACAAACTGCACTGCACAGGGGCGAGCTATGTCAAAGATCCCGATAATCTGGCCTACAGCCCAACGGAGCAGCTGGAGAATCTGGATAAGATCCGTACTAGCTATAAGGCTAACTGGACTCAAGATGTTGATATCTCAGGCCATAGCGCCCGCGTTGGTGTACGCATGGTCACCCGAGATCACGCTCCCATGATGGGCTGCGCGCCAGACTTTGACGCGATAGCCAGCGCTTATCAGCAGCATCAGCACACCAAAGAAAGCATCAAATATTGGCGCAGTAATCCCGCGCCCGTATATCAAGGCCTGTTTGTGCTCGGAGGACTGGGCTCTCGCGGCTTAACTTCTGGTCCACTGGCAGCAGAAATTTTAGCGGCTCAGCTGTGTGGCGAACTGCTACCCGCCAATATCGATATTCTTACCATGCTCAACCCCAACCGTATGTGGATGAGAAAATTACTAAAAGGTAAGGCGCTTTAGGGCGTTCTGATATGGCTGCGGCTTGAATTGAAGATAGTACTATAGCTAACTTGTCAAAACGCCGACTCATTGAGTCGGCGTTTCTTCTTGGCAAACCGTCTATAAGCTAGCTGTGAACTGCGGTAGATAACTCTTACCTAAGCTAATTCACCTTTGCGTTTTTGCTTTACTATTAAGCTTTGACTTTAACCCGATTATTAGTATCCCGGCTGCTACGGATCAACTCATCACCCGTGACATGCTCGGCCTTCGCCAATCTGTCATAGAGCAGCACATTGACCGATGAGGCCAAATTCATACAGCCAACCGTAGGCACATAGACCACGCTATCGGCTCGATCGATAAGCGCTTGATCTAACGTGCCGTCCTCGGGACCAAACAGGTAGATGGCCTTAGCGGGATGCCGAAATGCCGGTAGCGGCGTGGCCCCCTCAACCAGGTCAACACAAATCACCTGAGTGTCGTCATCGAGCCCGTCAAGCAAAGATTCAACCCCCATAAGAGGAATATGCTGACTCACCCGCTTGGTGTCGGTATTGTACTGCTCGCCTCTGTGGTGCGCCGCTAAAGCGTAACGTTTACCCGTATAGCGCACCTCATCGGCACGATAACAACCGGCGGCGCGCATCACTCCACCCACGTTGGTCGGGCTCTTGGGATTTTGCAGCCCAATGATCACCTGGCTCATGTCAGCTATCTTTAGGCGTTTAGGCCTTGAGAGATCTGCTCGTGCAGCTCAGTCCAGGCATTCACCACTAAGGCGTGATCGGCAGGTTCAAGCTCTGACTTGGCGGTCTCAAGACAAACCTGCATTTTAGCTTCCAGTGCCTGAAGGTCTTGCACAGACTCCTGCTCAAGCTCAGATAAGACTACGGCAACATGGCCTTGTAGATAACCGCTGGCAAAGAGTTGATCATCATCGCCGCCTGCCACCTTGGTCGCGATCCACTCATCTAATGCTTGCTCATACTGCTCTAACATTACTTCTCCAATCGAAATCTGCTTGTATCGGTTAATCAAGTGGCACTCACCAGATCTGGGTTGGCCACCTGATACATCACATAATCGTGGTAGCCGGTCACGACTTTATAATAACCACATAATTCACTGTCTAACTCTGGGTCGCCACTATCCACAATTAAGGGGCGCCCTTCAAGTGCTTTTAGCTTAGTTTTTGTCGCCAGAATGATAATATTTTCTCTGCCGACCTGACGGATCAAGGCTGGCGACAATTGTTGATTGCCACGCCCGAGAATATGACCCTGACCGCCAATCAAGGTGATCACCAGCTTGCATGGACGATTCGCCGTCAGTTCAACTAGCGCCTGAGCACTTAAATCGCTGGCAACCAGCTCGCCATTCTCAACCAGATCCACCCCTAGCAGGGTGTTGTCTAACCCGAGTTCTTCCATCACGGCAGCGACAGTACTGCCAGAGCCCATGATGGCAAGCCCATCTTCTATCTGCTCAACGGCCTCGGCAGCAATATCGGCCAACACCAACTCGTCGACCTCTTTGCCGCCCATCTTAACCGCCTGAATGTAACGCGGCTCGGCAGGTACCTGCATCTCGCCAAATCGGCGCGCCTTAACCACGCCTTGACGAAAGGCGGCCTCATCAATATCCATAACATCGGCGGTCATCAAACTTACCAATGCGCCATCAAGTAACTGTTTGACCACCATGCCCGATGCATGGGGGGTGATTCCATAAACGCCAGAATGAATTTTCACCCCAGCCGGCACGCCAAGCACAGGTTGGGTATCAATAATCACCTCAAACAGATCCCGCGCCGTGCCATCGCCACCAGCAAACAGCAAGAGATCGACTCCCGCGGCCTGCAGCGCTTTAGCTGCAGCTTGGGTATCGCCCGCAGCCGTTGTCTCCCCCACCTGATAAACTACCTGATGAGCAAATCCCATCTGACTAACAAGATCGGCGCCCATGGCGCCAGAGGCCGTCACGACTGTAATCTTATCTTGGTAGGGTAAGATCACCTTCAGTGCCTGTGCCATTCTCAGATGTGCCTTGGGCTCGGCGCCGCGAGCCAGCGCCTCCTGGGCAACACCATCACTCCCCTTTAGCGCCACACTGCCTCCCAAGCCCGCTAGAGGGTTAATGATCACACCGAGGCGAAATGTCTGTTTCATGGCTATATCCTTGTTATTTCTTATTGTTTTTGGCTACTACTAGCTTGTGCTGGGATGAGAAATACAGCGAGCATCGCCAGCACCGCGCACACCGCAGCCACTAACCAGCTCAACCAAGCCTGTGAACCATCTCCCCAGATGAAGCCACACAACCAGGTGCCCAGCGCACCGCCGACACCGAAACTCAAGCTGGCGTATAACGCCTGCCCCTTGCTACGGTGCCTGACATCAAATCTTTGATGCACAAATTGAATCGACGCCGCGTGCACCAGGCCAAAAGTAAAAGCATGAAGCAACTGGCTAACGCCGAGCCACACCATGCTACTGGCACAAAAGGCCATCAGCAACCAGCGAACGGCGGTCAGACCGATAGAGACCACCAGCAAAGCACTAACCCCGTAACGGCCAAGCAGTCTTGGGGCAAACATAAACATCACAATTTCGGCCAGTACCCCAAGGGCGACGTAGATCCCTGCGATCGATTCGCTATAACCGACCTGTTTCAAATAGAGCACGAAGAAACCATAAAATGGCCCAGCGCTCATCTGTAACAGTAAGGCTGACACCAGAAACCAGAAGATCCCGGCATCAATTTTCAGCGGCGGCGCAGTCAGCGTTTTATCGACCCGCACTCGAGTACTGGGCAAAGACAATGAGCAACCAAGTAGGCCCAGGAACAAGCCTAATCCCACAAAGGGCAAAATCTCGGTACCAAAATGGCTAATGGCAAAGCCGACGCTCACCACAAAAACCAGATAACCCAGACTACCGAAACTGCGAATTTTGCCATAGCCACCGGTATTTTCACCTAAGGTTTCTAAGGTGATCACCTCAAGCTGCGCCAATATGGCATTCCAGAAAAAGGTGTAGATGCTGAGGCTGATAGCCAGATAGAGAAAGCCCCCCTGATAGAAGAAGCTTAAAAAGGTCACCGCAGAGCAAGCCGCGCCCATCTTCACCAGTTGACCGCGCATTCCCGTCTTGTCGGCGACCACGGCCCAAATATTAGGCGCTATGATGCGCGTTGCCATTAAAATCGCCAGCAAAAAACCTATCTGCTGCGGCTCAAAGCCCCTATGCTCGAAAAAGACACCGAGATAAGGCACCAAGACACCAAGAATCGCGAAAAAGAAAAAGTAACACGCGCTGATCCAATGAAGTTGTTGCTGTGATTCTGCCTGCGACATGGTGTAAGGCTATTCCTAGAGTGTTTCTCCCCACAGACCTTCTGGGGTTGATGTTGCTACTACGCGAGATCACCGGTCGGTAAGTCTCGAACAAAAGAAGGCACATTAATGTGCCTTCTGACTTTCACTATTACTGTGGACTACTTCATGCCCAATATGGGTGTAATGCTATGCACATCTTGGTTCTGCGCCCTGTGTCTTAACAGGTGATCCATTAGGACTATGGCCAACATCGCCTCGGCAATCGGCACGGCGCGGATCCCCACACAGGGGTCGTGGCGTCCCTTGGTGACTACCTCGGCAGGTTCACCCTGCACTGTCATACTCTCGCCTGGCACGCTGATGCTAGAAGTCGGCTTCATGGCGATATGCGCCACTATCGGCTGCCCAGAGGAGATGCCGCCAAGGATGCCGCCAGCATGATTAGAGGCAAAGCCTTCAGGCGACATCAGATCCCTATGCTCAGAACCTTTTTGATTCACCACGGCAAAGCCATCACCAATCTCTACACCTTTTACTGCATTGATCCCCATCAGAGCATGAGCGATATCGGCATCGAGACGATCAAATACCGGCTCCCCAAGCCCCACAGGCACATTAGTGGCCACCACTGAGACCTTGGCACCAATCGAGTCACCGCTCTTTTTCAGCTCACGCATATACTCATCAAGCTGCTCTAGCTTGCTGGCATCGGGGAAGAAAAAGGCATTTTGTTCGATCTGTTCAAAATCCAGGGTCTCGGCACAAATAGGACCGAGCTGAGACAGATAGCCTCTAATCTCGATACCGTGTACCTGCTTAAGGTACTTCTTTGCCACCGCACCGGCAGCCACTCGCATGGCGGTTTCCCGCGCCGATGAGCGTCCACCACCACGATAATCCCTTAGGCCATATTTTTGCTGATAGGTGTAATCGGCATGTCCCGGACGGAACTGATCTTTAATGTTGGAGTAATCTTGGCTGCGTTGATCGGTATTCTCGATCACTAAACCAATAGAGGTACCAGTGGTTTGCCCTTCAAACACGCCAGAGAGGATTTTAACCTGATCCGGCTCGCGTCTAGCTGTGGTATAGCGCGAGGTGCCTGGACGGCGTCTGTCGAGATCGTGCTGCATATCGGCTTCATCGATCGCCAGACCCGGAGGGCAGCCATCAATAATACAACCTAAGGCTTTACCATGGCTCTCGCCAAAAGTCGTTACCACAAAATTTTGACCGATACTGTTACCCGACATGTGCTTACTTCACCTCTACTTGATTAGTTGACTCCAGCATAACCTAAACTTGCCACTGGCTATATTCTTATACCAATCGTAGTAAATAGCGGATCATTCTAGCTTGTTAAAACGTCCGATTACGGCGTTACTATTTTTGATTGTAGAATAACTACTTATCGAAAAATCCTGCCTTGTTCTGGAACGTTATTCCTGCGCTATTTCTGTTCTCTTACTTACCGTGATTGGTATTAAATCGGCTTAGTCATATGCGACTAAGCCCTTCCCACTATTATTCACTATCTTTGTAGATGGCGAAAAGTGATTCATTTTCAACAAGCTGATCTCGTGTGAGCACAAACACACCGTCACCGCCATGTTCGAAATTCACCCAGGTGAAGGGCACCTCAGGGAACTGCTCGATGAGATGCACCATAGAGTTGCCCACCTCAACGACCAACAAGCCCTCTTGGGTCAGGTAGTCGGCGGCATTAGCAAGAATGCGCTTAGTGAGATCCAGACCATCACGTCCAGAGGCTAACCCCAACTCAGGCTCATGATGATATTCATCAGGCATATCACCAATATCTTCGGCGTCAACATAAGGAGGGTTGGAGACAATCAGATCATACTGAGGAGCTCTAGGGATAGCGGCAAACATATCAGACTCGATAGGGAATACCCTGTCCATCACACCGAGAGATTCGATGTTAATCTGCGCCACTTCCAGCGCATCGCTGCTGATGTCGATAGCATCAACTTCTGCTTCTTCAAACTCATAGGCGCAGGCGATAGCGATACAGGCACTGCCGGTGCAGAGATCTAAGATACGATTCACCGGCTTATTATAGAGCCAAGGGCTAAAGCGGTTGGCAATCATCTCGGCAATGGGTGAACGCGGCACCAGCACTCTGTCATCGACATAAAATTCCAAACCGGCGAAAAAAGCACGATTTGTCAGATATGGCACTGGTAAACGCTCGCGTACACGGCGAATGATGAGCTCAACAATCTTATGCTTTTCGCTGCTGGTCAGATTACTGTGGATCACCTGCTGGCCAATCTCCTCTGGCAGGTGCAAAGCATGGAACACTAGGGCTATCGCCTCATCCCAGGCATTATCGGTACCGTGACCATAATAGATATTAGCATCGTTAAAACGGCTAACCGCCCAACGCAACATATCGCCGATTGTACGTAATTCCGTCACGGCTTCATCAACAAAAATCTTATCCAAAACTTGCTCCCGCTAGATAGTTCCGACTCATTGTAACTGAACTCTATTCATATGGCATCGGATTCAATAAAATAGCCCCATGAATAGAGAAAAAGATGATGAGTTGGCGCTTTTTTCGGCGCTAACTCAAGGAATAAAACCGCTTAAACAAGATAAGCGGCATTTTGCTGCGCCGCAAAAGCCCAAGCGAGAGCTGGAGTTCGCCACCACTCAGCTGCATGCCGACAGCTACTTCTCCGATACCTATCAGCCCCTGCTCCCCTTAGAAGGCGCGATGCGCTGGTCAAGAGAAGATGTCGACAGCCATGAGCTTAAGCGGCTCAGACGCGGTGACTATCAGCCCGATCTGTTACTGGATCTGCACGGCATGCGTCAAACTGAAGCCAAGCTAGAACTTGCGGCCTTGATTCAAGCCTGCGTCAAACAGCACAGCCAATGTTGCTGCGTGATGCATGGTCATGGCACCGGCATATTAAAACAGAACATTCCAATGTGGCTGGCGCAACACCCTCAAGTTAAAGCCTTCCATAAAGCGCCAAAAGAATGGGGTGGCGATGCCGCCTTGTTGGTCTTGGTCGAGGTCAGCGAGTTTCCCTCTTGGGAGTAATTAACCCTCTTTCATTAGGACAGCAAAAAGGACGCCGAGGCGTCCTTTTTGTATTTATATAGCTATCTGGCTAGCTCACCGTATGGGGGGTATGCTGCCAGCTTAGCGAACCTCGCTCGCCATGTCTGTCGATTAAGGTCACCCCAGAGGTCGCAAACAAAGGCGGCTCAATGCCCGGCACCAACTCGCTAACCATATAGCCCAACAGCGGCATGTGGGCAATCACTAACACATTGTCAGCCTTGTATTGTTCGGCATAAGCCAAGGTCAGATCGGCTGCCATGGTCGGCTCGGCCGAAGGCGTTAATTCATCCAGCACCAACCACTTTCGGGGCTCGGGGAAGTGCTTACTCACTTCCTGCCATGTTTGCTGCGCACGCAGATAGGGACTCACCAGCACGAGATCGAACTCGGTTACATCACGGACCAGCCAGTTACTCATCAATTCGGTTTGATAGCGGCCGATCTCAGTCAGCACACGCTCTCTATCTGAGTGTGCGTGATAACCCGCCTCGCCATGTCGCATCAAATATAGCTTCATACTACTCTCGCTATGATTATTCTTGTTCTACTATGAATTGTAGCGTTAAAGTGCTGCGCAACAAACCTTAAGTCTGTTATTAATTAGTCGAATAACGGATAAGATATTTGCCAAAGTCATTTTTGAAGCCCAATATGTAGGCTACTGCTTTAACGACCTAAACCCCGATGAATATCATACATTTGTCCAGCAAAAGGATGGAGTCAGCCATTGCCCACTTCGACGCCAATCACTAAGAGCCCCAACGATCATCGCCAGTACCAATATGTGCAACTAGCTAACGGGCTGCGGGTACTTTTAGTGGAAGACTTGCAGGCACAACAAGCCGCCGCATCGATGGCGGTCAACGTCGGCCATTTCGATGATCCGGCTTCACGTCCTGGCATGGCGCACTTTCTTGAGCATATGTTGTTTTTAGGCACAGAAAAATACCCTAACTCAGGTGAGTATCACGCCTTTATTAATCAACATGGCGGCAGCAACAATGCCTGGACGGGTACTGAGCAAACCAACTTTTTCTTCTCTATCGATGCCGAGGTGTTTGAAGAGTCACTGGATCGTTTTAGCCAATTTTTTATCGCCCCCTGCTTTGACCTAGAGCTGGTCGACAGAGAACGCCATGCCATTGAATCTGAATTTAGCCTCAAGCTGAAAGACGATATTCGCCGTACCTATCAGGTTCAAAAGGAGACAGTTAATCCGGCTCATCCTTTCTCAAAGTTTTCGGTTGGCAATCTCAAAACCTTGGCGGGCAGTGAAGCGACACTACGCCAGGAATTACTGGATTTCTATCAATCCCATTACAGCGCTAACCTGATGACCCTCTGTCTGGTAGCGCCGCTATCACTTGATGAATTGAACCAACTGGCCGACACCTATTTTGCACCGATAAAGAATCGTCACTTGATTAAGCAGTATCCTGACGTGGCGATTTATGAGCCGGCGCAGCTACAGCAGCAGATCAATATAGTTCCGCTCAAAGAGCAAAGGCGCGTAGCCATTACCTTTCCCCTTCCCGCCATCGACCGCTTTTATCAGCGAAAGCCGCTGACCTTTATCAGCCACCTATTGGGCTATGAAGGTAAAGGAAGCTTACTGAGTCACCTGAAAGAACAGGGACTGGCCATCAATCTCTCGGCCGGCGGCGGCGTCAACGGCTACAACTTTAAAGACTATAACATCAGCATTCAGCTCACCGAAAAAGGGCTGCAACAGCTCGATGATGTGATACAGGCAAGCTTTGAATATCTGAAATTAATTAAAACCCAAGGCATGGAGGCGTGGCGTTATCAGGAGAGAGCTAATTTACTTAAGCTCGCCTTTAAATATCAGGAGCAGATAAAACCTCTTGATCTGGCCAGTCACCTCAGCATCAATATGCATCACTATCAGGTGGCCGATCTAATCTACGGCGACTACCGCATGGATGGATTAGATGTGAGCCAGGTGAAAGAGCTGCTGGATTTAATGAGTCCTGACAACCTACGTATACAGCTCATCTCGCCAGATCTGGACACAGAGAAACAGGCGGCCTGGTATCACTCCCCCTATCAGATGAAGCCGATCGCCAGCGAAAGGTTAGTATCCTGGCGTGACCCAGAGATCAGAGAATCCCTCAAGTTACCAGAGGCGAATCCCTTCATTATCGAAGACTCGATTGCCAGAGAAGACAAGAGCGATCACCCAGTACCAGTTATCGTCTGTCAGGAAGCGGGTTACCGCATCTGGCACAGAAAAGATGATGAGTTTAATGTGCCTAAGGGGCATATGTATCTGTCGTTAGACTCCCACCAAGCTGCCGCCACGCCAAAGCATGCCGCCCTAACCCGGCTGTATGTTGAAATGCTGCTCGACTACCTTACCGAGTTTACCTATCCCGCCGAGGTCGCAGGGCTGAGTTACAACATCTACCCTCACCAAGGGGGCATCACACTGCATCTTACCGGCTTAACGGGCAAACAGGAGGCTCTGTTATCTCTACTCATCAACAAGGCCAGAGAGCGTAACTTTACCCAAGAAAGATTTAAGCAGATCAAGAAACAGATCTTACGCAACTGGATTAACCAAAGCCGTGCCAAACCCATCTCGCAGCTCTTTACCAGCTTGACTGTTACCCTGCAAAAACGCAGTTATGAACCGCAGCGTATGGCCGAAGAGCTTGAAGATATCACCTTAGATGATCTGCATAATCATGTGCGCGCATTTTACGAGAAGATTCATCTCGAAGGACTCGTCTACGGTGATTGGCTTACCGAAGAGGCCCAGGCACTAGGTAAACGACTGGACCATGTACTCTCGTTAGTATCGACCCCTAGCGGCGAATCAGAACGCGAGTTGATCAAACTCGAGAATGTCGGCACCTTGATGCGCGAAGTGAGTGTTAACCATCAAGACAGCAGTATCATAGTGTATTACCAATCTTCACAGACAACGCCATTAAAAATGGCTCTGTTTAGTCTATTAAATCACACCATGTCGTCGACCTTCTTCCATGAGCTGAGAACCAAACGCCAATTAGGCTACATGGTGGGCACAGGTTACCTGCCACTAAATCGTTATCCGGGCATGATCTTCTATATACAATCGCCCACCGCAGGCCCTCTTAAGTTACTCGAGGCGATAGATGAGTTCATTGCCGACTTTAATTACGCCGTAATGCAAATAACCAACGATCAGTGGGAGCTCACTAAACAGGGCCTTATCAATCAGATAATGGAGCATGACTCCAATCTAAAGACCCGAGGTCAAAGGTACTGGTCGAGCATAGGTAATAAAGATTATGAATTTAATCAAAGAGAATTGGTTGCTGAGCAGATTGCTGAGCTGACCCGCTCCGATCTGATCAAATTTATGATGCAGAAGATGCGAACCAAACATGGTGACCGCTTGATCCTGTTTACAACAGGCGACCAACACAGGAATCAAGAACAGTTAACGTCTGACAATATGATCACCGATCTAAGAAGCTTTAAGCAACGCGCGGCAAAGTTTAACTACTAACTCTCTTCTGAGGCCCGAGGAAGGGCCTTTTGCCTGACATTGACAGAAATAACTTATCAACGAGATACCGAGCAAACCACTAACCCAGACCGCTTTAGAAACAACTAAGATGGCAAACAACCAATTGAGCAGCATAAAACACTAAGTGGCAATGAAAATGAGAGTAATTTACAAACAAGAAAATTCAGTGTTCTTTTGACAAATCCCCCTGTTTCTGAATAAAGTAGGTTAAATAACTGTTGCCTATGCATTAATGGCTAATAATCAGACTAATAATTATGCCTACATTCTTATCTCGATTTCTACTTTCACTGCTAATGGCCCTGACCGTCTCCGGCTATGTTTTTGCCGTTGGAGAGAACACGTCAATACTGTTAAAAAGTAAGGCATATAGTATCCCTGACGGCTTATCTCAAATTGACGTTACTTCCGTTGAGGAAGGAAAAAGTGGTCATATTTGGATAGGTACAGTCAATGGGCTAAACCGATTTGACGGAAAAAACTTCAAACATTATTTTTCTGATGAAACCTCTGGGTTACCGAGTTCCTTTATTCGCAGCTTAATTCAAACTGAAAACCATTTGTTAATAGGAACAGACAGAGGTTTAGTCCTTTATGATCAAGTAAAAGATTCTTTTAAAAAAATCCCATCCTTAAATGAAGTTGGAGAAAAGGCTGTCTGGTCAATTAGTAAAATTGATAATAATTACGCAATAGCTACTAATGAAAATATTTTAATTATAGACAATAAACTTAATATCATAAATACGTTCACGGGAAAGTTTAATGGCATAAAGAAAACTTTAAAATTCAACAATGAACATTACATAAGAGAGTATGATGGGAAAATACTAAACATAAACAAAGGTGAATTAATTGCCACGCAATCTAATGACTTTTCCATTACCAATAAAAAGTTTTTCGTATACACAGATCAAGGCACATTTATAAAAACTGAAAACTCTCTATCTAAAGTCAATGATGAAGTTATCAAGCTCGCCATTAGTAAAAATTCAAAAAGCACCACATTAAATAACAATAGCGAAATATATGCAGGTGAAAAAAAATTAGGAAAAATAGAGGCAACCAATATCAATGCTATTTACCATGGGAAAGATAATATTTATGTGGCAATTAAAAACTCAGGTTTTGAGGTAATCCCAAAACACTTAAATACTATAGCTCAAGTCGATTTAGAAAAAAACTTAGGAAATGTATGGTCTATATTCAAAGATACTAAAGATAGAGTTGCATTAAGCACGGACTCACCAATTATTTATATTTATGATTCAGAATTTGAAAATAAATTAGAAGTAAACAGCAATATTGAAGGGCCAAAATCAGTAGTAATTAAAGATGAGTCCTTATACATAGGAAGTGAACATGGTATTTTCAGCATAAGCTTAAATACAGGGAAGCCTATAAAAATAAATGAAGAAAGCGTATTCATAATAAAATTCAACGCTAGCAAAGATAAAATCCTAGCAGGTACAGCATCAGGAAGCCTAATAACAATAGATTTAGAAACGCTGTCGTACCAAGAAACTCCTATAGACAAAGGAAATCCTGTATTTGACATTCTTATAGATGAGAATGAAACTTACATCGCCACCCAAGGTGGATTACATAAAGTTACGAACGGCATAGTAACCAATCTTTACAAAAATAATTTTGTAGTTAGTTTGAGCAACTCTAAAGATGAAATATTTTTTGGAACTAGCAACTCAGTAAAAAGTTACAACAAAAGTAAAGGTGCTATAGAAACGATTTATAATAATAAGAAACCTGTTTTCTCATTAAACATCATTGATAATTTATTGTTCGCTGCCTCAATCAAGGAAGTGGCTGTAATAGACATAGTTAATAAAAAAAGATTTATTTTAACAGAAAAATACGGCAGCCAAGATGAGTACAATGCTCAGTCGGCACTATCAGATAATTATAACTTATACTTAGGGGGGATGGCTGGATTAAGCAAAATATCCATAAAAGAACTAAAAACGCTAATAAAATCAATTCCAGCACCTGCTGCAAACCTAGACAAGCTATTAATATTTAACTTACCAGAAAACATTAACGGAAAAGTCTTAAGTAAACCTCTATCATTAACAGAAAAAATAAAGCTAAAATACTCAGACTACCCATTCAGCATTACTTTTAATAGCCCTGATACACCGTTTAATGATGTAGACTATAAATACCAGATGAGCGGACTTTCCAATTCATGGATCGAATCACAAGGAACTAACTCAGCGACTTATACTAATCTATCTCCGGGTGAATACACTTTCAACGTGTATGCCATCGAGCCTTTAACAAAAAGAGCTGGCGATATTAGAAGTCTGTTAGTCGAAATAACACCTCCTTGGTGGCTGTCAATTCAAGCTAAGCTTGTCTATCTACTGATTACACTACTGATCACAGGCGCGATTGTTAAAGCAGCGCTGAGAAGACGAGAGGTACAGCGACAAATCGCCAAATCAGAAGAGCGGTTAAAGCTATCTCTGTGGGGTAGCGGCGACGAAATGTGGGACTGGGATATCGAAACAGGTCAAATTTATCGCTCTAATATCTGGGGCTCTCTCGAATTTCCGCGAGATGGTCAACGCTCCGGTGAAGCAGGTGAAGAAAGTAACATCCATCCCATGGACCAAGAGCGAGTCAATACCGCGCTCAACAAACATTTCTATGGCGAAACTGATCACTTTGAAGCCGCCTATCGCGTCAAAGGCAAAGATGACCAATGGATCTGGATATTGGATAGGGCAAAAATCGTTGAGCGTGATGAAAATGATAAAGCCCTGCGTATGACAGGTACCATCAAAAACATTAGTAATTTCAAACAGGCAGAAGAGCAACTAAGGCTGTTTGAGCGCGCCATCGAAAATATTTCAGAAGGCATGTTCATCTTAGACAATAAATTTAAGTTTGTTGAGGTCAACGAAGCCTGTTGTGATCTCTGTGAAAAAGGCCGCAATGACTTTATCGGCGAACTCTTTCAGTTTGACCTATATCCCGAGAGCTACTCAGAACAAATTCGACATATTCTGCAACAGCAAGGTAGCTGGAGTAACGAGGTTGAATCCTCCAGGGGGGATGGAAGCAGCTTCCTAATGGAACTAACGGTCGACGCTATCTACGACGAACAGGGAGTACTCTCTCATTATGTAGGCGTGTTCTCCGATATCTCTCGTCGTAAACAGCAAGAAGAAGAGCTAAGAAAGCTCACCAACAATGACCTGCTGACCAGTTTACCTAACCGTTCAAGCTTAATGGTGACCCTAGGGAACTTAGTTAAAAAAGATACCCACCACACCCTAATGGTCTTGGACTTAGATAACTTCAAGAAGATTAACGACTCCTTAGGCCATCAGGTCGGTGATGAACTCCTAATTAAAGTAGCAAGGCGCATCGAGTCAACAGTCCCCTACCACACCAGCATCTATCGTCTGGGCGGCGATGAGTTTGCCATACTCGTCGACAATAACCCAGATATTGGTTCCAGCGCTGTCATAGCCAATCATGTGGTTGACGCCTTTTCCAGCCCATTTGAACTGACAAAAGATAGAGTCGTCGTCGGTGTGAGTATAGGTATCGTTCTTTACCCAGAAGACGATCAGAATGAACAGGCCTTGCTGCGTAAAGCTGACATCGCCATGTATCATGCAAAATCGGCTGGCGGCAATCGCTACCAGTTCTATTCAGAATCTCTGAACCGCAATGCAATACGTCAACTTGAAGTAGAGAACCTGATCCGTGAAGGTTTAAGAGACGATCTCTTCGAAGTCTACTACCAACCTAAGATTGACCTTAGAAGTAGCAAGATGGCTGGTATGGAAGCTCTCGTCAGACTAAATCACCCCAAGCATGGCCTGATCTCCCCTGGCGAATTTATTCCTCTGGCTGAGGAAAACGGGCTTATCGTCGAAATCGGCGAAGTAGTATTACGTAAAGCCTGCTTTGCTGCGCAAAATTGGCGCCGTCAAAAGTTGTTCAACGGCCGGGTTGCTGTCAATTTATCATCACAACAATTCGCACTTCCGGACCTACAACAGCGAATAGAGTCAATTTTACGTCTAACTCAGCTCCCAGCTGCCAACCTTGAGCTGGAAATTACCGAAGGAACCGTCATAAAACAGCCAGAAAAGGCGATAAAAGTTATGATGCAACTCTCTAAAATGGGCGTCAGCCTAGCGTTAGACGATTTCGGCACCGGATATTCATCACTGTCATATTTAAAGCGCTTCCCTATCGACACCCTTAAAATCGATAAGGCCTTTGTTGACGACATAGATAAATCTGACAGAGATCTGAAAATGGTCGACTCTATCATTACCATAGCCCACAACATGGGACTCTCTGTTGTCGGTGAAGGGGTCGAAGAAGCATCTCAACTAAATATACTCAAAGCTTTAAAGTGTGAAGAAATTCAGGGCTTTATCTATAGCAAGGCTGTCGATGAAACCTGCTTTACTGAGCTGCTAAAGCAAGAAGTTTTTAGCTATAGCCCGGTATCCAGCCACAAAAATGCCTAATGTTTAAATTGCAAAAATTTAGCCAATCACAGATGAAATTTAACTAAAAAAGGAGAACATTTAAAAATTGGCATAACATCTGCAACATATCTCTCAGAAACCAACAGTGAACAAATATTTGACACTGAACTTCAACAACACTGAGAGATTAAGACAATGATTAACGGACTAGTTACTGCCATCGCTTTTACCCTTACATGTTCTGCTGTGAATAGCATCGATAATGAGTTCGCAAGTATACCCAATATCAAATTCGCCGAATCTCAAGTAGCTAGCATCCCGAACATCAAGTTCACTGA